>NZ_JBSXOB010000048.1:0-113827 GCF_056857915.1 Marinobacter sp. B-12
GCTCTGGTTGTGAAAGAGCGTGCAGGGTAGACTTTGACATGGCGTATCATCCCTCTGTTGGTTGTGATCTTGGTCGAGATCAACCAACAGGATACGCCACCCTTTCAACCTGCCTCCATACACCAGAAATCACCATAACTCCCGGCGAAAATGGCGGCAGTAATCGAAAACTTGATATTTGAATTGCGCATTTGATTTGCTCCAGTTAAAAACTCGCAAGGCATTAATGTGCACACGAGGCTTTATTGTAAGAATTAACGGAAATAATCTTGCCGCAATGGGCAAAAATTCGGATTAAGACTCAGGAGCGGTTTTCTGGAGGGGGTGTGATAAAGGCCAGGTAAGGGGCTTGGTAGCTGCCCTCAAGTGCACTGAATAGCGGCTGGGAACCGGCATCGATCAGGCCACTAAGGCCTGTTGGAAAAAGACCGATACTGACGCCACAGCTGTTCAGCCCGTTGGCCGTCGGACAGGCCGTGTCTGAACCTGTGAAACAACTAGCCACGTCATCATAAGCAGATCCGTTGGTTCTGGTTGCATCGGCGATCATGGAACCGCAGTCCATCATGGACGCATCAACCTGAACGTCGGCCATTTCGGAAACAGCCAACGCCGGAGCGCTTATCACCATTATGAGTGATAACAACAAGAAAAAAATCTGGCTTTTCGTTATGGTCATTTAATTTCGGTCACTAAGTTATCAATCTCCAACACTGTGACACAACCTTCGCCACATCGTTCACCAGATCCTAGCAGTTTTTTATGCCAATGCCATTACTTTCTGGAAATTCAAAGTCGCGTAGTAAGGTCGATCCGTTTTTTTCACAAAACACTTGACCTTAAACTTTACTTCAACGTTATCTTTTTGAAATCGCTAGTTGTAGAGCTTTTCTCCGCTCCAGCGGTGAACGTAAGTGACGGAGAACGGTTCTGGGAAATGAGGGAATTATAATGAGTTGCTGTAACAAAACGAACTGCGACGAAAAGAGTAAGACGGTTCCGGATACCGGCTCACGAGGACTTATGGGGTTGCTGACAGGGCCACGGCGCTGGTGGGTGTTAGGTGCCATCGGTGTCACCGCCGGACTGATTTTTGGCTGGGATAAGCTTGTGCTGCTTGGGGTCGCGCCTATATTGATCTTCCTCCTGCCATGTCTGATCATGTGCGGTATGGGGTTGTGCATGAGCAAATGCAAAGACAAGAAAGGCTCGGTGGCCGCAGTTGAACAGGCGAGCGTGGCTGGTGATGTCCAGTCGGCAGCTTCTCAGTCCAAGGTCTCGGGTGCTTCACACTCGACGAAAGCATTCCGACAATGAATGTGCGCTACGAGGTATATCGTGGCGTTTAGCCTTGCACCTGAAAATAGCGCATCATTCCTGCATCTTCATGTTCCATGTTATGACAGTGGTAGATGTAAAGGCCGTCAAAGCGCTCGAACTTCATCGTCACCTGAACCGTTTCACGAGGCATAACCAAAACCGTGTCGTGCCAGCCACTGTCTACCAGGCCGTGCTGTAAGCTATCCCATCTGCCGCCTCGTCGCCCTACAACGTTGAACTGCAAGCCGTGAACGTGCATGGGGTGGGGCATTGGTGTGTTGTTTCGGAATTCCCAGATTTCCGTGTCTCCCAAGCGGACTTTTTCGCCATCTGCAACCGTGGTTCCGGCAAAGCGCCGACCATTGATGGCAAAACCCCGCATCATCGCGTGGCTTAACTCAAACTGCCTGACCGGTGTGGCATCGGTAACGGGTATTTTCTTGCGTGCCCGGGCAAGCTCCGCGGGCAGCGGCTCGATGGTGTTGGTTGAGTCGGTCACCTCCAGTGTCATCAGGGTGAAACGACTGCCGGCGGGCAGGGTGGCGTTACCCATCATCCCCATGCCCCCCATCATTCCGTCATTCATCATGCCGCCGCTCATCATTCCAGCTTCATAACTGTCGCTTACAAGCTTCAATGTGCTACCGGGTCGGGAATCGGAAAGATCTACCCAGATATCAAGCCGTTGCGCCGGAGCCAGAACCGCATAGGGTTTGTTTTCCGGTTGTTGAAGGAGGCCACCATCGGCTCCGATAACCGTGATGGATCGCCCGTCACTCCAGGCCAGCTTGTAAATGCGGGCATTGGAACCATTGAGAATTCGAAGTCGGTATGGGCGGGTGGCAACTTTGCGGGTGGTTGGGGGAGTTCCATTGACCAATATCCGATCTCCCAGAAAACCGCGCATGCGATCCATCATGGCACCCATGCCACCGTCGAGGTATACCAGTTCGTTGGCGCCCTCGAAGGTCCGATCCTGGAGCACCAATAACAGTTCATTATTACCGGCCGGCAGTCGTAGCCCCAACTCTTCGTCGTCTTCAACGATCAGGAGTCCAGCAAGCCCCGCGTAACTCTGGAACCCCACGCGCCCGCCCTGGTCGCCGTGAGCATGGGAGTGGTACCAGAACAGTCCGGCGCGGTCCAACACCTCGAAGCCAACGGTCATCATTTCGCCAGGGCGGATCGGCAGCCTAGGTTGGCCGTCTACGTCGGACGGCACATGAAGCCCGTGCCAATGCACAGTAGTGTCTTCCGGGAGCTCATTGTGAATATGGATTTTTACTGTCTGGCCTCGGCGCAGCCGAATCGTTGGCCCCAGGTAGCTGTCTGGGTTTTCGGAGATAGTGCCTTCCGGTCCTTTGAGTAATTCCGCCCTGTAGCGCCACACCTCACTGGGCGTGCCTGGAAGTATGGACAAAGAGTCGGGTGTTGCATAAAGATTCAGTTCAACATCGTATTCTTCGGAATCAAGGCCGAGTGTTCCCAATTCAGTCGCACTTACCCCGCCATCACAGCCTGTAAGCAGAAATCCCGGCGACAGCGTGAGAAGAAATCCGGTGCCTGCCATGGCCTGAAGGACTGTGCGCCGGTGGACTCTTTTCCGGCTCATCACTTGTTCCTCAGGTATTTGATCAGCGCCAGAATCGCGAGTATCAGAAGCACAGCCAGAAGAATCATGATAACCATCATGAATATCCCCATACCGCCCATGCCCTGCATCATGCCCTCTCCCATGCGCCCGGGCCCCTCAGCAAGAGCGAAGATTGGCAGGACAAGCCCTATCATTAAAATAAACAGCTTCTCAAAAACCTTCATCGCAGTGTCTCCGGGCTCTTCGCCGTTCATGTAATAAAAAGCGTGTCGAATGAGTCTTGAGCATCTGTTTGGATTTTGCAATAACGAGTCGTTCAAAAATCCCTTGACCTTAAAGTTCACTTCAAGGTTATGGTAACTAACAGTTATTGATGACTCAGCTTAAGGTGAATAAATGAAAACGTTCAATATCGGCGAACTCTCTGCCCAAAGCGGCGTGGCCAGTCATGCGATTCGCTTTTACGAGCGAGAAAATCTCATGCCTGAGCCTGCGCGAACCCAATCCAATTATCGCCGTTACCCCGAGGATGCGATTGCCAGGCTGCAGTTCATCATCCATGCCAAACAATGGGGTTTCACTCTTGATGAGATTCGTGAACTCCTGATGCTTCAGGATGCCAATGGTGACCGTGCAGAGGCCAAGCGCATCGCGAGCGAGCAACTGGAGAAAATCCGACACCAGATCCAGAACCTTTCCCGTATCGAGGCAGTCCTGTCACAAACTCTGGAGAAATGCTCGGGGGAAGGCCCGATGGAGGGTTGTCCTATTGTCGAAGCCATCGCCGAAAAGGGGTGACGCTGCGGTTTGCTGGCGAGATAAATTTGTGAGAAGCGCGCTGGATCAGCCACGCGGAGGAGCAGGATCGGGATGCAAAAAATAGAGATTGGTATTGAAGGAATGTCCTGCGCGTCGTGCGTAGGTCGCATTGAACGGGCTCTCACGACTCAGCTCGGTGTCTCGGCAGCCCAGGTCAACCTGGCCACTGAAAAAGCTACTGTGGAATTTGATCAGCCCGCCACTCCGGCTACCCTGGTCGACTCAATTGAGAATGCCGGTTATCAGCCACGGGTACAGTCCGCGGAAATTCCCGTTACCGGCATGACCTGCGGCTCCTGTGTGTCTCGGATTGAGCAGGCATTGAACAAGCAGCCCGGTATGGTCAAGGCCAGTGTCAATCTGACCACCGGGAAAGCCTTTGTGGAGTTCCTGTCGGACACCCTGTCGCTGCCGCGAATCCATCAGGCCATCCGGGACGCTGGCTATGAACCTCAGGAACCGGATACCAGCACTCAAGCGGAAGAGCAGGACAAGGAGGGCAATGACCTTCGCCGGAAAGTGATCTTTGCTGCGGCATTGACCATCCCGGTGGTTCTTATTGCGATGGGCAAGATGATTCCTGCTCTTGAGGCTATCTACGCCAATGTCTTGTCTCATCGGGGCTGGATGGCTATTGAATGGCTACTGACCACGCCGGTGCTGTTTTACGCCGGGTCGCGGTTTTTCCGGTCCGGCTACGCTGAGCTGCGCCATGCCAACCCAGGCATGAACAGCCTGGTCATGATCGGCTCCAGCGCCGCCTATTTCTACTCCGTTGCAGCATTATTGGTTCCCGGATTTTTCCCCGCCGGCACCGCCGAGAGTTATTTCGAGGCGGCGGCGGTGATCGTGACGCTCATTTTGCTGGGGCGCTACTTCGAGCACATCGCCAAAGGCCGGACGTCGGAGGCGATCAAAAAGCTTCTGCAACTGCAGGCCAAGACCGCCCGTGTCATTCGGAACGGGGAAGCCGTCGAGGTTCCGATTGAAGCGGTAGTGCCTGGTGACCGTATCCAGGTCCGTCCGGGCGAACGCGTTCCTGTTGATGGCGTGGTGGAAGAGGGTCAGTCCTACGTGGACGAGTCCATGATCAGCGGCGAGCCGGTACCGGTCGCCAAGCAGCAAGACGCCGAACTGGTGGGTGGAACCATCAACAAGAATGGTTCACTGACGTTTCGGGCTACCCGGGTGGGCGCGGACACCGTTCTTGCACAGATCATTAGCATGGTGGAATCGGCCCAGGCCGATAAGCCCCCGATTCAGGAGCTGGCTGACAGGATTGCCGGGGTTTTCGTACCTGTTGTGATCCTGCTTGCGATCCTGACGTTCATCACCTGGTTTAGCTTCGGGCCTGCTCCGGCACTGTCCTTTGCTTTCGTCACAACGGTCAGTGTGCTGCTGATCGCCTGTCCCTGCGCGATGGGGCTGGCCACGCCGACGGCCATTATGGTCGGAACCGGCAAGGGCGCCGAAATGGGCGTGCTGTTCCGCAAAGGGGCGGCGCTTGAGACGCTGGCTCGAATGGACACCATCGTCCTTGACAAGACCGGCACCCTGACCCGGGGACGGCCCGAGCTGACAGATTTCATCGGGGTGGAAGGCCGTGAGGATGAGGTGTTGGCCTGGGTCGCGGCTGTGGAAACCGAGAGCGAACATCCCATTGGGGAAGCCATCGTCAAGGGTGCCAGGGATCGGGGGCTCACGTTGCCAGCGGTCAGTGATTTCCAGGCAGAGCCAGGCTACGGGATCCAGGCTCAAGTGGCCGGGCACCGGATCAATGTGGGCGCGGACCGTTATATGCGCCGCCTCGGTATCGATTTGGCCAGCGTGGCCGACAACGCGGTGTCACTCGCTGAAGAGGCAAAAAGCCCGCTTTATGTTGCCGTCGACGGCCGCCTCGCCGCGCTGATTGCAGTGGCCGATCCGCTCAAGGATGGTTCGTTGGAGGCGATTGCTGTGCTTAAGGCCGCAGGGCTGAGTGTGGCCATGCTCACCGGTGACAATCGCGCTACCGCCGGGGCCATCGCGCGGCAGGCGGGTATTGAACGGGTGCTTGCGGAGGTATTGCCGGACCAGAAAGCGGCAGAAGTAAAGCGTCTGCAGGAAGACGGCGCACGGGTCGCTTTCGTCGGTGACGGCATCAACGATGCCCCGGCATTGGCCCAGGCCGATGTGGGTATTGCCATCGGCACGGGTACTGACATTGCGATCGAGGCAGGCGACGTGGTTCTGATGCGCGGCGACCTTCGGGGAATTGTGGATGCCGCCGCGCTCTCCCGGCGTACCCGCAAAACGATCCTCGGCAATTTCGTCTGGGCTTATGGGTATAACCTGGCACTTATTCCGGTGGCTGCGGGCGTTCTTTTCCCGTTTACCGGCTATCTGCTCAACCCCATGCTGGCCGCCGGTGCAATGAGCCTGTCCAGCGTATTTGTGGTGACCAACTCGCTCCGGTTGGGTCGGTTTAAACCCGCTAGCGGACAAACCGTGGCCAGCGACATGAACGACGGCAGTGCCGTACAGGCAAGCGCCTCATGAGAGAGCCAATACACAGAACCAGGAGATTGACATGATGACAAGTGAGGCATGCATGTTTGGAATGGCGGGAATGGGGTTGATATCCCTTTTGCTCATCGTCGCCCTTGTGCTTGGCGTCGCCGCCCTTGCCAAGTACCTGCTTTCCAGAAACAAAGATGAATCTGGAAGCGCGAGAAAGAACACCAGAGGGGATTATGAACACCACTCTGGAGCCTAAAATCCATCGGGATCCCACGGAAAGTAATGGAGAACGACTGAACGCAACAGCAAAAGTTGCCGGGGTTCTGCTTCTGTTGGTTGTTCTGGCCGCAACCTACTGGGTCATGCTGGAGACGGGAGCATTGGCCACAGTGACCAACAAAGTTGCGTTGCGGGAATGGATCGATCAACTGGGGTACTGGGGGCCGGTGGGCATCATCGGCTTGATGATCATGGCCATCGTCCTGAGCCCGATTCCCAGCGCCCCGATCGCCATGGTTGCCGGTGCGGTCTATGGTTCTCTCTGGGGGACGGTGATTGTGGTTGTCGGTGCCGAGGCTGGCGCATTGATCGCTTTTACCATTGCTCGGTCCCTGGGGTACGACGTTATCCATCGCTGGAGTCGGGTGCGCCCGATGTTGAGTTGGTTGGGTAAGGAGCGCTCCCAAAGTGCGTTGATGCTGGCCATTTTTGCGTCACGAATGGTGCCCTTCATCTCTTTCGATGCAGTCAGCTATGCAGCAGGCCTGACGCCCCTCGCGCTCTGGCGTTTCGTCGTCGCAACGCTGGCCGGAGTTATTCCGACGGCCTATTTGATTACAGCATTTGGCGGATTGCTCATGGCATCCGAGTCAGGGCTGATGACGATCATGCTGATTCTCGTCAGCGGCATTACCCTGTTGCCGGTTGTAGCGAAGCTGTTTTTTTCTCGACGCAGTGTGCTTAAGAGAGCGCTCGAACAATAACATTTGGAGGAACTTATCTGCGCATGTCCAGTCTCAATTGGCCGACGGACTATTGTGGATAGACGACGGTGAGTCGTTTCTGCCTGCTTGGCGACGCCCACTGATGTGGGTTATGGTACCGAAGTATGTTTTACACGTTAAAGGCATTTTATTCAGCTGTTCTCTAATCGGGATATCGACGCGATGAAGAAGCGGTTTTTGGGACTGGCAGCAATGCTGCTCGTAGCTTCTTTCCTTGTTTCACAGGGAGCGGCTGCGACCTCTTTTGAGGTGGAGCCCATGGCTGAGGCTTGTGTTCTTTTGCCGGATGCCCGGGCGATGCCTGACTGCGCCATGCTTCAGGCTCAGGGTAGCTGTAGCAGCACATGTATTTCTTCCCATGTCGCCAGATCTGTCATTCCGGATTTGCCAGTGTTATCGTCCTCTCCTTTTCCCAGGGGCTATTCTTCTCATTCCGGCCGTGTACTTTCAGGGCCAGACCCTTTTCCTCCCAAGTATTCAGCAACTTCCTGAACCTTTGATCGCCTGGGGTTCCCGCGTCGAGCAACTGTCGTTCGACCTTGAGCGGTATACCACCACGTAGTCAGTCACTCCTGGCGGTTTTACTGCCTGATGAATACCTAAAAATGGGAACGTACTTGTGATGTCACTCTTTTTGGAGCACTCCGTGTGGCGCATGACCATGCTCTGCCGTAAGTTTTCGATAGCACTTTTTTTAAGTCTATTTGCAGCTCTGGCGTCTGCGGCACCGACGATGGATCCAGGAGTCAAGGCGCTCCAGGAAAAAGTCGGTTTTACGGTGATCGAACGCTTCTCCACGCCAGCCGAGGGCGTTACCGGTTATGTCGTAAAGGCTGGGGACGGAAAAACCGGAATCGTCTATGGCCTCGGTGACTACGTTCTTTCCGGCGCGCTTCTGGAGAGCAACGGCAATGACCTGACCCGCGAATACGCTGCACGTTATATAGCGAATCCGGCCTACGCATCAGTTGCCGAGCAGCTTGCTCAGGATAGCCATCTGGTGAGCGAGGGCGGTGAGGGTGCTCCCGAGATCTACGTATTCGCAGATCCAAATTGCATTTTCTGCCACAAATTCTGGCAGCAGACCCGGAGCTGGGTAGCGGAGGGGAAAGTCAGGTTGCACTGGGTCATGGTTGGTTTTCTAAAGCCCTCCAGCCGGGGCTTCTCCGCCGCTATCATGGATGCAGAGGACCGGGCCGGCGCGCTGCAGGCATTTGAAGATAATTTCGGCAACAACGGTAATGGTAGCGGAATTTCTGAACTCACCCCCATCCCGGCGAACCTTGAGGCCGCGCTCGAACAACACAATCAGTGGATGGCCGAGTTGGGTTTCAGCGGAACGCCAGGGTTACTGTTCAGGGACACGAACGGCCAATGGCGAGGCCAGACCGGTGTGCCCAAGCTGGAAGCGCTCGGTAGGATGCTGGGGATCGCTGAGTAATGGATCAGTTTCCCTCATTAATTATCGCCGGCCAGATCATGATGGCGGTTATGGCAGGTTTGCTGCTGAACCTGACGCCCTGCGTGCTGCCCGCGATTCCCATCAAGGTCCGGACCATCCTGCGGGAGGCGGGCAGCCAGCGGTCACATCGCGTGCTCGCTGCACTGGCGTTCAGCGCCGGCACACTCACCTTTTTCCTGACGCTGGGTGGCCTGACCGCGCTGCTGCAGTGGAATTGGGGCACGTTATTCCAGTCGACGGTATTCGTGGCCGTCCTGGTTGCGTTGATGGTCGGCTTTGCGGTGGTCACCTGGCTGGATCTGCCTATCCCGGTCCCTGCGTTTGCCGCCTCGGCCCATGGCCGGCGTTACTTTGAGGCATACGTCTCAGGGCTGTTGAGCGCGGTTCTGGCCGCACCCTGTGCAGGGCCTTTCCTGGGTGGCGTTCTGGCTTTTGCCGTCACTCAGCCAGCGCCGGTGATCATGGGGATATTCGGCAGTATCGGGCTCGGGCTGTCATTACCCTACGCGGTACTGATGCTTAAGCCTGAGTGGCTGAGTCGGTTGCCGAAGGCGGGGCCCTGGACCCTCGCTATTCGTGAAGTGCTCGCGCTGGTTTTGCTGGCCGCGGCCGTCTTTTTCAGCGCGAGCCTGGTGCCCAAAGCGGTTTACCCATGGCTATGGTGGGCCTGGCTGGCACTGGTCCTATTATGGGGTATCCGCCGATTCATCCAGGGTAACGGCGCCGTGCGTGTGATCGCAGCTACGGCAGCAGGCCTTGCCCTTGCGGTGGCTGTGGTATTTGCCTCCCCGTTGGGGAACAGTGAGGGCGAACTTGTCTGGCAACCTTACTCACCAAAACTCCTGACAGACACAAAAGCCCGTGGCGCTCCTTATTTGCTGGAGTTCACCGCAGACTGGTGCATCAACTGCAAAGTGCTGGAGCGCACGGTGTACAAGGAGCCCGCTGTGGCCTCTGCCGTGCGGCGCGCCAACATGGTACCGATTCAGGTCGACGTGACAGCGAGTGACCCTGAGAAGGACGCATTGTTAACCGCGACGGGTGGGCAGGCCTTACCTTTTGCGGCGGTGATTGACGGCGACGGTACTGTTATCGCCCGTTTCACGGGGCTCTTTGACACCGACAGCCTGGTTGAGGCGATCAACCGCACCGGAAACTCACAACTTTAGATACTGGAGATCAAATATGGTGACCCGACCCAAGGCATGGCTGGCTGGCATAGCAGTTTTACTGATCGTAATCGCAGCCGCATTCGTGTTGATCGATAACAATACCGGAAATACCGCCAGCACTACCCAGACTGCACCGGCCAGTTCTGAAGGCCCGGCACCAGGTGCCAGAACCGGGTTGGCGGACTCTTCCGACAAGGTGCGCCTGAAAATTGTTGGCGAGAATAAAGCACTGATTGGTGATACCGGAGAAATTGTTCTGGCACTGGACATTGACCCCGGCTGGCATGTGAACGCCAACCCGGCCTCCATGGAGTTCCTGATTCCCACGGTCGCGAGTTCCGCGGTTAATGGCCAGTCGCTCGACATTCCGATTCAGTATCCACGTGGCCGGGTCAGTGACATTACCCTTGATGATACCGCCCTGGAGGTTTACGACGACGACGCGAGCATTCGGCTACTGCCCGACGAAACGCATACGGCTATCTTGAAAGAAGCCGGCAAGCTCGAAATGACAGTGCGGGTACAGGCCTGCAGTGACGAAGGCGTTTGCCTGGCACCGGCTGACCTGCCCCTTACCCTGAATCTGGACGATACCAACACACAATGACCCCAAGATTTTCCTTCCAAAAAGGAATTAAACGGAGAACCACTGTGAACCGCATAATAAGAGTATTCCTGATTTCCATGGTCGCCCTGGGGAGCCTCAAGGCTTATGCCCACTCCATGGAGGATGTCGAAGCGTCGTTAAATGAAAAAGAGCGGTATGCCCAGTTTGTCGATCAACCGGCCCCTCCGTTCGACCTGACCGGCACCGACGGCAAGACCCTCTCCCTGGCGGACTTAAACGGTAAAACCGTCGTGCTCAATTTTCTCTACACGCGTTGCACTGAGGCCTGCCCTTTGCACATGAACCTGATCCGGCAGTTGCAGACCGGGGTTGAAGAAGAAGGGCTAAGCGAAGAGGTGGTCTTCATCACCATCGCCACCGATCGCGAAGACGTCGCCGGGACCCGGAAGAACATGCGTGCCTACGGCGAAAACTTTGATCTCAACCCCGGCAATTGGCACTTTCTCTACCGGGCAAAGAACGAATCACCTGGGTTGACGTCGGAACTCGCTAAGGCCTATGGCGTTCAATTCACGGACACGGGTGACGGAGTCCAGGTACATGGTGTAGTCACTCATGTGATTGATCCACAGGGACAGATGCGTGCCCGCTTTCACGGCCTGAAATTCGAGCCTCAGCATCTGGTGACCTATCTTAAGGCCATCGCCATAGGCCCCAATGCCGCAGCCGATGATGGGTTCTGGAGCCGGCTGCATGGGCGTATCGAAGGCCTGATGCAGGGTGAGTAGTCTCTGTGGGCAGCAACGAGGCAAGAGGCAGACAACCGTGAACAGGAGCAACTGTCAATGTGGCAGCAACCTACACCTGTAGCCCGGGTACTGGCTGCAATGCTCGTTTTTGCTATTTCATTTGCCCCTGCTGTTTCGACGGCGGGGGACGTTCCAGAATCGGTCGGCCCACAGGGATTTCTGACCTGGGAAACAGCCCGGAATCTGCCCGAACTGGCATTCGAAGACGAAAAGGGCAAACCTTTAACGCTGGCAGATTTTCACGGCACAGTGGTGTTGCTCAACATCTGGGCGACCTGGTGCGCACCCTGCCGCGAGGAAATGCCGACACTGGACTCACTCCAGGCTCAACTGGGGGGCGAGCGATTCGAAGTGGTTGCTCTGTCGATTGACCATGCAGGCATCGGTGTTGTTGAAGAATTCTACCGGGAAACGGGTATACAACACCTTCGTAAGTATATTGATCCGTCCACACTGGCTACCTCAACCCTTGGCATAGAAGGCGTCCCTACGACCTTGCTGATTGATCATAAAGGTCGTGAAATTGGCCGTCTGGTCGGTGCCACGGATTGGGACAGCCCGACCATGGTGGATTTTATTAGCCGTGCCATCGCCAGGGTTCCGGACTGACTGCGGCCCGCGCGTTTGGAATAGCGGGTATCTGGTAGAGTGCACCCGAGCATCAGAATGAGACAAACTGACATATTGTCAGATTACTGCTGATGCGTGCTGCTCGCGTTGATTCCTGCAAGAACCCCGCACGCCTCAACTTCCCGGTCATCGTTGCAACTTGCTCTCAGTGAAACGAGTTGTTTCTCAAGCGCCTGCAGAGCGGTTATCTGCGACCGCACATGAGAGATATGATCGTCAAGCAAGGCGTTGACGGCAGTACAAGGCTGATGAGGGTTGTCCTGATAGCTCTGTAGTTCGTGAATTTCAGCCAATGACAGGTCCAGGATCCTGCAGCGACGGATGAAAGCCAGCCATTCACAATGCTTCTCGGTATAGGCGCGGTAACCGTTTGCCTGCCGATCAGGCGGCGGCAACAAGCCCTGCTGTTCATAGAAACGGATCGTCTGGGTATCGACCCCTACTGACCGAGCCAACTGTCCAATGCGCATCAGGTTCCTCCTCAACGGATTCTTTCGGCTTTATTGACCTTATAGTGACTATATGGTTTTAAATCATCACTCAATAATACTCAAGTGGAGTCGTATCATGAGCAAATCCTCTGAAGACGTCTGCGGCTGCGATGCAACGTCCCAAGCAGATACCGATAGGGGGAACTCCTCCGAAGCATCGGGAAGTTGGGTCAGCGTTTATGCCGTGCCGAAGATGGACTGTCCGTCAGAAGAACGAATGATTCGCCTGGCCCTGAATGGCTTTGATGAGATTCGGGCGCTGTCTTTCGATCTGTCGAACCGCCGGTTGAAGGTCGTGCACGATGGAGAGGCTGATCCTTTCACTGCGCAACTGACGACCCTGGGGCTGGGCGCCTCGCTTCAAAAAACCGTCGCTGCTGATCCGGAGACCATCAAGGCCGCTGAATCCTCCGTAGCCTCTGCTACCCAGGAGTCCGCCACCCTGAGGTGGTTGCTCGGCATCAATGCAGCCCTGTTCGTAGTGGAAATGACAGCCGGTCTGATCGCTCAGTCTACCGGCCTGATTGGTGAGTCCCTCGATAATTTTGCCGATGCGGCAGTCTACGGGCTCGCCCTTTATGCCGTTGGGCATGGCGTGAAAATGCAGGTACGCGCCGCGCATCTTGCGGGGGTACTCCAGCTGATTCTGGCTGTTGGCGTGCTCGCAGAGGTGGTGAGACGCTTCGTCTTCGGTAGTGAGCCGGAATCGATGGTGATGATGCTTATCGCATTCGTCGCACTGATTGCCAATACCACTTGTTTGCTGCTGATATCCAAACATCGAGAGGGTGGGGCGCACATGAAGGCAAGCTGGATATTCTCGGCCAATGACGTGGTGATCAACCTGGGCGTCATCACTGCTGGCGCCTTGGTCGCGTGGACCGGCTCCAATTATCCGGATCTGATTATCGGTACCATCGCGGGGGTTGTCGTGCTTAACGGAGCCAGACGCATTCTGGCCCTCAAGGGTTAGGCAACGTCCATGATTGGCAAATACCTCTCGCCGTATGCCCTGTTGTCCATCTCCGGCCTGATAGTCGCGTCTGACCAGGTTGTAAAATGGCTGGTCCAGCTATCAATGGCATATGGCGAGTCGGTTTCGGTGACACCATTCTTTTACTGGGTGCAGGTATGGAACACAGGTGCCGCATTCAGTCTTTTGCCAATAAAGAACTTATTGAATCGATTCCGTGGGATTGGAACAATCGCTCGTTAAGCCGCTTCCTTTTAACTCTTTATGAGAAATCCGGGGCAGAAGATTGAAACTGGAGACGAATTTGTTGCTTGGCATTAGAAGAATGGGTAAGCTCCGACCCTATGCATCGATCACAATTAATCACGCTCAAGAAAATTTTCTGGGTAACGTATTTGGCTGCCGCCCTGGTCTTCATCCAAGGCGCGCGATTGCATATGCATACTTATGATCATGAGCCGACCACGTCGGAACATGTGCATCAGGAACAAAGCCACGTCGACTACGGTGTTTCGGGCAAGAAACATCCTGACGAAGTGGGTCACATCGACCTGTCTCAACAAGGATCCCTGAAAAAACTGCCGCTTGGATCGATGGTCCTCGCCTTGTTTGCGTTAGTGATTCTACTTCTGCCGAGACGATTTTGCTCTCAGGTATTATGGCGCCTCTATCGCCATACGAGGTTTCTTTCTTCCCCTTTCAATCTAAGGCCGCCTCTGCGCGCGCCCCCTCTCTGAGAATCTGATATTTCCTGTTAGATGGTTTTGCCTGCGGAGACTTAACGTTGGTCTGTGCATTAGCAATACCACATGGCTTTTTATCTTGGATTCATTTGTGCGCGTGTCGTATCACCGACGCAGCGCTTAGGAGTGGATGATGTTCAATGTTTTTTTCTTGGCACGCCGAAAAAATCGGCGAGCGGTGGTGCTGTGGTTCCTGCTGTCCTGTACTGCGTCGGTATCGGTCATGGGTCAATCGCGGGGTATATGGACACTGGAAGACAGTATCCGGCGTGCGGTTGAGATTGCGCCGGAAATTCGTAGTGCGCAGGCGACTGTCAATGCCCGCCGGGGAGCTCTGCAACAGGCTGGTGTGTGGCCGAACCCGCAGATCGAATTGCGTGCCGACGACCGTATTGGCAAGGACGCGGGCACCGGAGGCACTGATTTCACCCAGTTTGCGATTAGCCAGCCGCTGCCACTGAGCGGTCGTATCGGGTACCAGAAGGCGGTTGCCGGGGCGGGACTGGACGCTGCTCAGGCCGAACAGAGCTATCAAAAGATTCGCCTGGAAACCCAGGTAGCGCAGCGCTATCACAGCATGCAGTTGGCCTGGGAACGCCTTCGCTTGGCGGAGGAACGCTTGCAACTTGCCGATGACCTGCAGAACACCGGACGCCGCCGCGCTCAAGCCGGTGAGCTTTCCGACCTGGAGCGCTTGCGCATGGATCTGATCCGGGAAGCCGCGCAACAGGCATTGAATAGTGCAGAAGGCGCATACAATGAAGCGCTCAGCAGATTTCGCGTCTATTTGGAGCTACCCGGAGAGGCGACACCTCGACTGACTTCCCTTCAACCGTTCGGCCTCGTCCACGCGCTGGAGCAGTTGCAGGCTGGTCTGACGAATCATCCGGCGCTGCTCGCCGCGAAACACCGAGTCGAGGCAGCGCGATCAGGTGTGGACTTGGCCCGTGCTGAGCGTTTGCCGGATATCAGCTTGCGCGTGTTTCGTGAGCAGGATTTACTCAACGGACGTCGTCAGGATGTCACTGGAATCGGCCTGGGTATCACCATTCCTCTCTGGGACCGAAACAGCGGTCGTATCGGAGAAGTCCGGTCACAAGTAATTGAGGGCCAGTCGGAGCTAGAGGTGCTGGAACGGAATTTGGAAAGTCGCTTGCAGCAGAGTTTTCTGAATCTGAATCAGCTCATTAAGCAGGGTGAGCATTACCGCACGCGAGTTTTCCAGCCTGCGCAAAAAGTATTCGAACTGACGCGCAAGGCATACGCCAACGGTGAGGTAGAAATCCTATCGGTAATCGATGCCAACAACACCTATTTTGACGCCCATGAACGCTATTTGGAACTGCTGCAAAAGGCCTGGTTGGAGGCTGCAGATTTGCGCCTGGCGGCCGGTCGTGCCCTTGTCCTCACTGAACAGGATACTGACAATGAATAAGCCACTAGCCATACTGTTTTTCCTGCTGATTCCGGCGCTGGCGCCGGCCGCTGAACTGGAGCTGACCCAGGAGCAGTTGACCAGCGCCGAACTTACGACCACCACTTTAACTACCCGCGAGCTGAAGCCGCGTCTGAAACTGACCGCTACCCTCACTGCCGACCGGCGCAAGAGCAACCGTGTTACCCCTGTCGTGGAAGGCATGGTGACCGAACTGCTGGCGGTGGAGAACGAGGCAGTGCGCAAGGGGCAGGTGCTGGCCCGCCTGCGCAGCAACAGCCTGGGCCAGGCGCAGGCCGACTATCTGGAAACGTTGGCCCGTTTCGAACTGGCGCGCGCCGAGCGCGCCCGTATCGAAGGCTTGTGGAAAGACGGCATCGTAGCCGAAAGCCGTTGGCTCAAAGTGGACAGTGAATACAAGAGCGCCCGCGCCACGCTGGATGCGCGGCGTCGCTTGTTGTCGCTTGCCGGCCTGTCTGATCCGCAGATACAGGCCTTGGCGCAGAAACCGGACCGCCTGGCGGAGTTCGAGTTGACCAGTCCTATTGATGGGATGGTCACCGGGGTCGAGATCGAGTCAGGTCAGTTGATTACCGCTGGGCAGACCGCCTTTCACGTGGACGACCTGTCCAGTCTGTGGGCCGAGGTACGCATCCCTGTCGCCAACTTGTCTGAGATCAAGCCGGGTGCGGAGGCCACGGTCCAGGTACAGGCCAGTCCCGGGCGTGGATACCGGGGCCGCCTGCAATCGCTTGCGGCTGAGGTGGACCGGCAAAGTCAAACCCTTGGCGGACGCATCTCGGTCGATAATCCGGACGGCCGGTTGCGACCCGGCATGTACGCCACCGTGACCCTGACCGGTGTGGCCTATCGAGGACTCATGGTGCCCGCCAGCGCTGTGTTCCGGGTGGGCGAGCAGGCCTACCTGTTCAAGGTGCTGGGCTCACGGCGCTATGCGCCAACGCCGATCGAGATCGGGCTGGAATCGGAAGGCTGGATTGCGGTGCCCAGCGGCATCGAGGCGAATTCCGAGATCGTTAGCGGCGGCGTGGCCGAGCTCAAATCCCACTGGCAGTACCAGGGGGGTGAGTAATCCATGATCGCTTCATTGATTCGTTTTTCCCTGATCCAGCGGCTAATGATACTGCTGTTGGCCGCTGCACTCATTGCCGGTGGGTTATGGGCGTTTCGCACGCTTCCCATCGATGCTTTCCCTGATATCGCCTCGCCCCAGGTGTTGGTGATCGTCAAGGCACCGGGCTTGTCGCCCACCGAGGTGGAAAGCCGCATTACCTTTCCGATTGAAAGGGAGATGCAGGGCCTGCCACGTCAGACCGTGCTACGCTCCACCACCAAGTACGCGTTGAGTTCCATCACCATCGACTTCGAAGACGGCACCGACATCTATTGGGCACGCCAGCAGGTGGCGGAACGCCTCAATCAGGTCTGGGGAGAACTACCCGCCGGGGTGGAGGGCGGATTGGGGCCCATCACCACGCCGCTGAGCGAGGGATACATGTATCGGGTTGAGGGCAAGGGCTACAGCAACCGGGAACTGCGTAGTATCCAGGACTGGGTGATCCGTCCGCGCCTACGTACCGTGGAGGGGGTGGCCGACGTCAATTCTCTGGGCGGCGAAGTCAAGGTGTTCGAAGTCGTTGCCGATCCTGAGGCGCTGTTGGCCCACGGCCTGGCAATTGATGACGTGGAACGTGCACTGAAAGCTAATAACCGCAATGCCGGCGGGGACCGGATCAACCGTAACGACGAGGTGCTGTTGGTGCGTACCGTGGGACAACTACTGGATATGGAGGATATTCGCAGCATCACCGTGGCGAGCCGTAATAGCGTCCCGGTGCACGTCACTGATGTGGCCACGGTCCGCATCAACTCCATGACCCGCTACGGCGCGGTAACCGCCGATGGCGAAGGCGAGGTGGTGACTGGCCTGGCGCTGCTGCGCCGGGGCGCCAACAGCAGGACCATGGTCGAAGGCGTCAAGCATGAGCTCGAGGCGCTCAAGGCGGCGTTACCCGAAGGTGTACGTATCGTGCCGTTCTATGATCGCTCCGAGTTGGTCCGCCAGGCGGTGTGGACGGTGGAAAAAGCGCTGGGCGAGGCTGTGGTCCTAGTGCTGTTGGTGTTGATAGTCATGCTCGGCAATTTACGCGCAGCCCTGACCGTGGCGCTAATTTTGCCGTTGTCGGTGCTGTTCACTTTTGTGATGATGCGTCTGTTTGGTGTCAGCGCCAATCTCATGTCTCTCGGCGGGCTGGCGATTGCCATCGGTATCCTGGTGGATGCTGCTGTGGTGGTGGTCGAGAACACTCATGCGCAACTCAGCCAGGCGCCCAGGGGGGTTGATCGTCTGCATCTGGTCTACCGCGCGACGCTAGAAGTGGCTACGCCAGTGATCTCTGCCGTGCTGATCATCATTGTGGTATTTCTGCCCTTGTTCAGCCTGTCCGGCCTAGAAGGCAAAATGTTTACGCCGCTGGCGGTGACCATCGCTTTTGCCCTTTTCGGCTCGCTGCTCCTGTCGCTGACGGTCATTCCGGTGATGGCCAGCTTGTTGATGCGGGGTGGCGCTGAGGAAGACAGCCGGGTGTTGAAGTTGTTGAAGCGCGGCTATGTGCCGGTCATGCGCTGGGCGCTGCATCATGGAAAGACGGCCGTGGGTGGCGCATTGATGCTGCTGCTCGGCGCCGCCCTGCTGTTTCCCCTGATTGGGAAGGAGTTCATGCCGGTCATGGACGAAGGTACCACGGTGGTCATCATCGAAAAGCTGCCCAGCATCTCGCTGGAGCGTTCCCTGGCGCTCGACGAGCCCTATCAAAAGGCCATGATGGAGCTGCCGGAGGTCACCGGCGTGGTGTCCCGAACCGGCGCCGACGAGCTGCGTATGGACCCCATGGGTTTGTATCAAACCGATAACTTTCTCATCACCAAACCACGGAACCAGTGGACGGTGAGCCTGGAGGAGTTTCAGGAGCGGTTGCGCGAGAAACTCGACCGCTTCGTCGGTATCGACTACGCCTTCACTCAGCCCATCGACATGCGGGTCTCCGAGATGTTGACCGGCGTGCGGGCTGCGATGGCCATTAAGTTGTACGGCGATGACCTGAAGGTACTGAAGGAAAAGTCCAAGCAGATCGAAATGCTCATCAATAACATTCCCGGGGCGGTCGATGTCTTTCGCGCTCCGTTGTCAGGCCAAACCTATCTGCAGGTTGAGATTGATCCCCAGGCCATTGCCCGATTCGGCATTAACATCGAGGATATCAACCAGCTTGTGGAAATTGCCGTCGGCGGCCGGGTTGTCACGGAGGTAATCGAAGACAATCGACGCGTTGGTGTGTTGTTGCGTTATCCGGAACAGGCGCGCACGTCGCCGAACGATATCGCGGCGCTAAGAGTGGAAACGCCCGCTGGGGAAAAGATTCCCCTTGATAGCGTGGCCGCAATCCGAGAAGTCGATGGGCCAGTTGGGATCACCCGGGAGTCGGCCAAGCGCCAGGTAGTGGTGCAGGCCAACGTCGAAGGTCGTGATATGGTGGGGTTCGTAGAAGAGATTCGTGCCACCCTGGAACGTGAGGTGCAATTGCCGACAGGTTACTACGTGACCTATGGTGGGCAGTTCGAGAACCAGCAGCGCGCTGCGGCCCGTCTGGCGTTGGTGGTGCCGATTGCCATAGCGCTGATCTTCGTGATGCTGTTCATCACGTTCCGATCCCTGCGCCAGGCCGGTTTGATTATCCTCAACATTCCCTTCGCCATGATCGGCGGCGTCGTCAGCCTGTATCTGTCAGGGCTGTACCTGTCGGTGCCGGCCTCCGTGGGGTTTATAACCCTGTTCGGTGTGGCGGTGCTCAACGGCGTGGTGATGGTGACTTACTTCAACCAGTTGCGTGAAGCCGGGAGAACGCTGCTCCAGGCTGTGCAGGAAGGCGCCGAGCGCAGGTTGCGACCGGTACTCATGACCGCATTAATCGCCAGCCTGGGTCTGGTGCCGCTATTAACGGCGACCGGGCCGGGCTCAGAGTTGCAGCGCCCGCTGGCGGTCGTGGTGATCGGCGGACTGTTCACGTCGACGCTTCTCACACTGGTGCTGCTTCCTACCTTATATGCCTGGATAGAAGGGCGGGCGCAGCGACGCCTCGCTCAGCCCACAACGGAGGACCACGCGTGAAGATTCTGACGCTTATTGTGCATGCCAATACCCAGCAGGAATTGGGCGATCAACTGCGAACCCTGAGCGAGGTATCCGGCTTTACGTTCAGCCATGTGGAAGGGCACGGGGCTCAGGTGGAACGCGACCCGTTTCTCTCGGCACGTGATAAAGTGGTCGGTTACACACCGCGGGTGCGAGTGGATATCCTGCTTGATGACGCGGATGTAAGTGTCGTACTGGAGGCGCTTCGCCAAGAGGAAAACACTGTGACCGGCCAAGGCGTGTATTGGACAATACCTGTGGAAGATGGAGGACACCTGTGATTTAGACCGCTGAAAAGTACCTGAGTAAGAAGAGGGATCTTGTGAAGAAGCTAAGATCCCTCTTAGCCCGGATTTCTCCAGTACCTTCCGCTTTTGATATAAGGCGTGAAGCTGGTATAGGCATCGTTAAATGGTTGCACGCCTGGAGTACGGCGCTCACCCCCCCCCCCCCTTCCCGATTCGTCATCAGCTCCCGTCGTGATAAGGGGTTCAAACGTTACACAGTGTTGTGCTCGTGGTGACATGGAAAACCGAATCAAGGATAAGGAAATGGGGCTGTTCGCCGACCGCACCTCCAGTATCCAGTGGTTGAGCAATCAGTGGCGGCTGGTCCTCCCCGACTTTGCCTATACCGTGTTCAAGCGCCTGCGGTAGAAACTGATCAAGTTCAGAGTCGTGATTATTATCCGCAATACCGTTGAATCCGGGTGTTGATGAGTGACAGCTCGAGTATTCTGCAGTGCCGGATCAAGGCAAGCCACTCAACATGCCGTTCAGTGTAAATTCGTTAGCCGTTGTTCTGACGATCCGGCGGCGGTAACAAGCCCTCCCGTTCATAAACACGGATGGTCTGGGTATCGACCCCTACAGACCGTGCCAACTGACTAATGCGCATCGGGTTTCTCCCCAACAGATGGTATCTGCTTTATTGACCTTATAGTGACTATACGGTTTTAAATCATAATCCGACAATACTCAAGCGGAGCGGTATCACGAGTAAATCCTGTGAAGACGCCTGTGGCTGTGACGCAACACCCGCAGAGGGTAACGCCGGATCGGAGGACTCTGAAGCGTCCGGCAGCTGGATCAGTGTGTATACGGTACCGAAGATGGATTGTCCTTCGGAGGAACGGATGGTTCGCCTGGCCTTGAAAGGTTTTGAAGACGTTCGCGGGCTGTCTTTCGACCTGTCTGATCGGAAGGTTGAGGGTTGTGCACGATGGCGAGGCGCTTTTTCTTCGGCAGTGAGCCTGAACGGCTGGTAGTGATGGGGATTGCGTTCGTCGCGTTGATCACCAATACCACCTATCTGCTGCTGATATCCAAACATCGGGAGGGCGGTGCCCACATGAAGGCGAGCTGGGTATTCTCAGTCAACGATGTGGTTATCAATCTGTGGGTCATTACCGCTGGCGCCTTGGTGGCATGGACTGGCTCCAATTACCCGGACCTGATCATCGGCAGCATCGCGGGGATTATCCTACTCAACGGTGCCAGGCCCATCCTGGCGCTTAAGGGTTAAACAATGTCCATCGTTGCCAAGAAACTCTTGCCGTATGGCCTGCTGGCTATTTCCGGCCCGATAGCGGCGTCTGACCTGTCCCGAAGGCAGAATTGGATAGGACTGGCTGAAGCCAGGTTGCGAACAATCCCATGAATGATGTAGCCGAAAAAAATGCAACAAACGCCTTGACTTTAAAGTCAACTTTAAAGATACCGTCTGTGCTGGCGAACCAATAAAGACAGCCAAAGCAAAGGAGAACGAAACGATGACATTGCAACTTGGAGAAACCGCTCCCGATTTCACTGTGGAATCCACCGAGGGAAACATTCAGTTTCATGAATGGCTTGGCGGCGATTGGGCCGTGTTGTTTTCACACCCCGCAGACTACACGCCAGTCTGTACCACAGAGCTCGGTGCCTTCGCCAAGCGTAAGGACGAATTCGCCCGGCGCGGTGTGAAGCTGATCGGGGTGTCTGTTGACCCGCTCGATTCACATAACGACTGGGCGAAGGACATCGAGAAAACCCAGGGCGCAGGGCTCAATTTTCCGCTCCTGGCGGACAAGGATCAGGTTGTTGCAGACCTTTACGGAATGATCCATCCAAAAGCCGACCCCAAGGTGACGGTTCGTACGGTGTTCGTTATCGATTCCGCGAAAAAAATACGTCTGACGCTGACGTATCCGCCCAGCACCGGGCGCAATCTGGACGAGATCCTGCGAGTCATTGACTCACTTCAACTGACTCACAACCACAAAGTTGCCACGCCGGTTGACTGGAAAAACGGCGAGGATGTGATTATCGTCCCGTCGCTTTCCAACGACGACGCCAGAGAGCGCTTCCCCGATGGATGGGATGAGCAGACGCCGTATCTGCGGGTTACCCGTCAACCCGGTCGGAAGTGAAGCGGAAACCGCTAACATTGCCCCCGGATGTATTTGATTAGCGCCCGGGGGCACTTTCAAACATTTAATCAGGATAAACAATGCTGCAATACCCGCAAATCGATCCAATAGCGATCTCTTTAGGTCCGCTACAGATCCATTGGTATGGCCTGATGTACCTTGTCGGTTTTCTCGCAGCGTGGTGGCTCGGGCGTCGTCGGGCTCATCGACTGGGATTGGATGCCGAGACCGTCGAATCACTGATTTTCTATTGTGCAATGGGCGTCATTCTCGGCGGCCGCGTCGGTTATGCGCTCTTCTACGGCTTTGACAAAGTGGCAGACAATCCGCTCTGGCTGCTTAAAATCTGGGAAGGGGGCATGAGCTTTCACGGAGGCTTAACCGGCGTCCTGATTGCAGCCTTGGTATTTGCGCGTAAGCAGAACCTGCGATTTTTCCAACTCACGGACTTTATTGCGCCATTGGTGCCGATTGGGCTGGGGGCAGGGCGCCTTGGTAATTTTATCAATCACGAGCTTCCGGGGCGGGTCAGCGATGTCCCTTGGGCCATGGTGTTTCCCAATATGGGAGCTGCGCCACGCCACCCGTCGTCACTTTATGAGTTTGCATTGGAAGGTGTCGTGCTGTTTGTCGTGTTGTGGTGGTTTTCACGCCATCCTCGCCGGATGGGCGCAACGTCTGGCCTGTTCCTGTTGCTCTACGGGGTCTTCCGTTTTGCGGTCGAGTTCGTTCGCCTCCCCGACCCGCAGTTGGGGTTCATCGCCTTTGACTGGATGACGATGGGGCAGTTGTTGACCCTGCCGATGGTCCTTGGAGGCCTTGCATTAATTGCCTGGTCAAGACGTCAACCGATCAATAACGCAACGGTAGCGATAGCCAGATAAAAGCTGTTTTGTTTACACGTTGACTCACTAAGGACATTTGACATGACAGAAACTATTACTCATTCCGGAGCCTGGGGTATAGCGGCAATCATGATCGTGTTGATCTCATGGGTCATGTACCGTTGGCTTGCTCCGAGTACCTGGCGCGAGTGGGGCAGTGCCGGAATAGTGCAGGCGTTCATTATTGCATTGTATGCAGAAATGTATGGCTTTCCTCTCACTGTGTATTTGCTCGTGAGGTTCTTCGATTTGGATGGCAGCGAGCTCAGCGCGAACCTTTGGTCCTCACTGCTCGGTGTCGGCGAGATGGGTATGCTTATCTCGATGCTGCTCGGCTATGGTCTGGCGGTGGTCGGCATCGGTCTTTTCCTCCAGGGATGGCGAGAACTCCACCGTGCGCATCAACAGAATCGGCTCGCAAAGGATGGACTCTATGGTTTGGTGAGACACCCGCAGTATACAGGCCTTTTCCTCATTCTGTTCGGAGAAGGAATCGTGCATTGGCCGACGCTGTTCTCCGTTAGCCTGTTCCCCCTCATCGTCCTTGCCTACAGCTTGCTCGCACGGCACGAAGAACGACAGGTTATTGAGCGGTTTGGTGAGGAGTACCGAACCTATCAGCAGAAAGTGCCAAGGTTTATTCCGCGAGTTGGCCGACTTACAAAGGTGATCGACAAGTCCAGCTCAGGTTTGGACCCGACCAAGAAGCCTTAGCCTTAGGTGATGTCGGGTTCCCATGGACAGTCACTGGATATCACTGCCTTCCGTCCAGTAGGTTTGTAGCCACTGTTGAGTGTAATGGTTGTAAAATAGATGTTTCCTGGTTGGGGAACGATGAGAGCCAAATTAAAAAGTGGTGGTAGTTGAGGGGGATATTTGTTTTTGACGTGTAATAAATAGCCGGGCCAGACACAGAAGGCAGATCAGGACGTTGAGACGTGGCTTCATTGGAGAGATAGTGATGACAGCTTTTTCAGGAATTGCCCGGGACTATGATGATCTCTGGCTTTTAACCGATGGCTACCGGGACTGGATGCTGGCCAAGACTCTTGGGCATTTGAGAATGCGCAAGCATAGCAAGTTCGCGGACCTGGGAGGCGGAACCGGTATGTTTGCTCACCTTCTGAAGCTAGGTGTGCCACTTGATTCTGATGCCATATGCGTGGATCCCTCCGACGCCATGTTCTTGAACGCAGGGCAGTACCGAGGCCTTCAGACATACTGTGAATCTGCGGAGACCTTTGCCCAGAGGCAGGTGCCGCTGGACCGGATTCTTATCAAGGAATCGATCCATCACGTCCGGAATCGTCAGAGCTTCTGGAAAAAAATAAGCTCAAGTTTAAGACCCGACGGCCGTGTTTTGGTGGTGACTCGGCCCAGTTTGCCCGAGCTCCCCCTTTTTAAGCGGGGGATGACGGCGTTTTCAGAAAGTCAGCCAGAACTTGACATTCTCCTCGAAGAAATCGCTGCCTCCAGCCTTAGCTCTGTGACAAATACAGAAGCACATTACGTTGAAATGCCGAAGGAACGTTGGTACGCCATGCTTCGGGCCCGGTTTATGTCGAGTCTGGCCGGCTTTACCTCTGGTGAAATTGAGCAGGGTATTCTGGAAATCGATGGCCAGCTTGACGGAAATCAGATTCGATTCACCGATCATTTGTTCTTTGTGGTGATAGAACACGAGTCAAAGTAATCATGCTGGGCTGGGGTGTACCGGGTTTTTTCATGAGAGGGATGTGGAGACGATGAAGGTCAAAGAAATTGCAAAAGTGGCGGAGGTCTCTCCGGACACTGTTCGTTTTTATAATCGCGAGGGATTACTACGGCCAAGACAAGATCCTCAGAATGGCTATTACGTGTATGGTTCGAAAGACCTGTGCCGTTTACGTTTTGTTCGTGTGGCTAATAAGCTGGGTTTGAGTCTGGATGAAATCAAAGTCCTTCTGAGTCAAACGATGGATGAAAGCTTCGCCAGCGGCGATTTGAAGGAACTATTTGCAGATCGCCTTGCCAGACTGGAGCAGGAATTAAATGAGCTCAAGCGACTTCGTGACGATATGAAAGCTGCAATTGAGGTATGGCAACAGATGCCTGATGGCAGTCCCAATGGTCATTCTGTCCAAGAATTAATAGAACGATGGAGCTAATGCCAATCCGGACAATGGAACGCTTGACCTTTGTGATTGGTGTGCCTTAAAATACCGAAAATTTATTTAAACTCAATAACCTGAGACTCTCCATTTGCCGCGCCCGATAATTCACAAAGCCATTATTAACCTGTTGTTGCTGATCATGGCGATGCAGCCGGTGCTGGCGTTCGGGCAATTCTCAACAGAACCAACGAACGCTCAGTCCCGAGCCGATCAAATGGTGATGATGGCATGCTGCGACGATGGTTTGCAGGAACTTTCTGGGCATTTCGAGCAGGGTATGGCTTGTGGTGATATGGCCTTGGTGGACTGTACTCTCGCCGCCAGTTTAGGCAGTTGCGGTGCCATGTTGTGCGCGCTGGTTTCTGAAAAATCGGGGGCGCCGACACAACCGGTTACCAGCCTGAAGCTCCTTCATCCTTATGATAATTACCTCAGTGTCATCTTCGACACCCTGACCCCCCCCCCCAACGCTTCAAAAGCCTGATTCGAGCCTTTTCGATTCGTTCGCACGTTCATACCAGGCTGCAGGCCACGAACGCGCGGTCATAAGCTTTAAACGAGGAAGTATCAATGCGCATTGCCCTGATGGCGATAGGTATCGTCGTGGTCTTTGGTCTTGGCTGGTTCGCTAGTCAGCAAACCATGTCAACGTCCGAATTAGCCGACTCTGGCAGTCCGGCTGAGGAACCGTCGGAGAAAGAGCCCTTGTACTGGGTGGCCCCCATGGATTCTGACTACCGCCGAGACAAACCTGGCAAATCCCCCATGGGAATGGATCTGGTGCCCGTTTATGAAGAAAATACCAGCCGGGACGATGGCGGGGTGCAGATAAATCCCTCCGTCCGGGCCAACCTCGGAGTTAAAACCCAGGCGGTTTCACAGGGGCCAGTTGCCATTCCAGTCCGCACGGTGGGTTATGTTACTGACGATGAGGATGAACTGGTCCAAGTGCACAGTCGTATTGCCGGTTGGGTCGAGGTGCTGCATGTCCGCTCACTGGGAGAAATGGTCAGCCGGGGTGAGCCGTTGTATGAGATCTATTCACCTGAGTTGGTGAATGCGCAGCAGGAGTTCCTGATGTCTGAACGCCTGAGAGGGGGCGCCCAGGCGAAGGCGACTCGCGGTAAGTTACGTGCGTTGGGAATGACGGACGACCAGATTGACAACCTGAAAAAAACCGGAAAGGTGCGTGAGCGCATCACCGTATTCTCCCCCGGTTCCGGCTATGTGGCGGCTCTGCCCGTTCGCGCAGGCATGTACGTTCGCCCGGATACTGAAATCATGTCGATAGGCAGCCGCGATTCGGTGTGGGTGATTGCGGAATTCTTCGAGCGTCAGGCCGGGCTGGTTGCAGTCGGTCAGGCGGTTGAATTCACGACACCATCTATGCCGGGTGTGCACTGGAAAAGTACTATCGATTACGTATATCCGGAACTGGATGGGAAGACGAGGACTCTGCGGGCCAGGGTGCGCGTTCCCAATCCCGAGGGCAGCCTGCGCCCCAATATGTTTGTCAATCTCACCATGGAGGCCCCCATCGGCGAGAACCTGCTCACCATTCCACGCCCGGCGCTTATTCAGCGAAGTGACAGTCAGCATGTGTTGCTGGCTGAGGGTGACGGGTACTTCCGTCCGGTGCCTGTCAAGATTGGCCAAGAAGCCGGAGACATGGTGGTTATTCGTGAGGGGCTGAAAGAAGGGCAGCAGGTGGTGGTGTCCGCCCAGTTCCTGATCGATTCAGAAACCAGCCTTGAGGCTGCCATGCTGCGACTTGAAGCAGACCAAAATAATGATGGCGCTGCAGACAACCTGCCGTCAGAGCTGATCAAAGGCGTTGGCCGGATCATGGAGCTAGACACCGGAAACGCGTCAATCACCCTCGATCATGGCCCGATACCCCAGCTTGGCTGGCCTGCCATGACCATGGCATTTGATCTCGCCGAGTCCGTGGATATAGGTGGTTTGACCACCGATCAGGCTGTCAACTTCGGGTTCCGAGAGACGCCGGAAGGCTATCTCGTGGAACGCATCGAACCTGCGCAAGATGCGCGATAACCGCTGGAGGAATCCATGAAACTGAAAAAACTGATGACGGCTGTTGTGTTCGGATTGTCTCTGGGGTCTGCTCTGGTAGCGGCCGATAACAACATGGGATCGATGCCCGGCATGGACACCAAAGAGTCCGCAGGCCCGGTCCAGAGCCGGGGTGTGATCACCGCAATCAACACCGAAAAACGCAAAGTAACGCTGAATCATGAGCCCATTCCGGAACTGAGCTGGCCGAGCATGACCATGGGGTTTTCCGTAGCGCCTGAGGTGGTGCTGGACGGCCTTAGCAAGGGCGACACGGTTGTCTTCATTCTGACGCCCTCTGGCAAGGGCCAGCAGGTGACGTCTATCAGTAAACAGTAGTGATAGCCCGGGGCGCCGCCATGCGGGCGTTTCCAGCCATCACCAAACCGGATTCAGCTTATGATTAATGCCATTATCCAGTGGTCGCTGCATAACCGATTTTTTGTATTGCTCGCCACCCTGATTCTGACTGGATGGGGGTTCTATTCCGTCAAAGAAACGCCCATCGACGCCATACCAGACCTGTCGGATGTGCAGGTGATCGTAAAAACCCCGTATCCAGGCCAGGCACCTCAGGTGGTGGAGGACCAGGTGACCTACCCACTCACTACCGCCATGCTGTCGGTGCCGGGTGCCAAGACGGTTCGCGGTTATTCGTTCTTTGGCGATTCCTTCGTCTATGTGATTTTTGATGATGACACCGACCTGTATTGGGCCCGTTCCCGGGTGCTGGAATACCTGAGTCAGGTGGCCGGGCAACTGCCAGATTCCGCCAAGCCAGAGTTGGGGCCGGATGCTACCGGTGTTGGCTGGGTCTATTCCTACGCTCTGGTAGACCGCAGTGGTCAGTATGACCTGTCGGAACTACGGGCCATTCAGGACTGGTTTCTGAAGTTTGAACTGCAAACCGTGCCCGGCGTATCCGAGGTGGCCAGCGTCGGCGGGATGGTCAAGCAGTATCAGGTGGTGGTGAACCCAGACCGCCTGCGCGCCCATGATATCACCCTGCAGCGAATCAACGCTGCCATTAACAGTGCGAACCAGGAAACCGGTGCTTCGGTTGTTGAGATGGCTGAGGCGGAATACATGGTGCGTGTCACTGGTTACCTGAAGAGCCAAGAGGACATGCGGCAGATCCCCTTGGGCGTCAATAGCAATGGCAAACCGCTGCTATTGAAGGATGTTGCGGATGTTCGGCTTGGCCCTCAGATGCGCCGGGGGATTGCCGAACTGAACGGAGAAGGAGAAGTTGCTGGTGGCATCGTGGTGATGCGTTTTGGTGAGAATGCTCTGGCCACGATTGAAGGCGTCAAAAAACGGCTGGAGGACATCAAAGACAGTCTTCCGGATGGTGTGGAAGTGGTACCCACGTACGACCGCTCCACCTTGATAAACAATGCGGTGGAAAACCTCTACGGCAAGCTGTTGAAAGAGTTCTTGGTCGTGATTCTGATCTGCGCCGTGTTCCTGTTTCACCTGCGTTCTTCACTGGTGGTTATCGTCAGCCTGCCAGTAGGCATTCTCGCCGCGTTTGTGGTCATGCATGCCCAGGGCCTCAACGCCAACATCATGTCCCTTGGCGGTATCGCTATCGCTATAGGCGCTATGGTGGACGGTGCCATCGTAATGATTGAAAACGTCCATAAACACATGGAGCGAACCCCGCTGACACCAGAAAACCGATGGGCCGTAATGTTTCGGGCTGCCGGGGAAGTAGGGCCGGCACTGTTTTTCTCGCTGATGATCATCACCGTGAGCTTTTTGCCGGTATTCACTCTGGAGGCCCAGGAAGGCAAACTTTTCGCGCCATTGGCGTTCACCAAAACCTACGCCATGGCAGCCGCAGCGGGGTTGGCCATTACTCTGGTGCCGGTGCTGATGGGATATTTCATCCGTGGCAGGGTAATACCGGAGCACCGGAACCCGATCAACCGGCTGCTGATTTTTCTTTACAAGCCAGCTATTGATTGGGTGCTGCGTCGGCCTGTGCTGATGCTCGCGGGTGGTCTGGTTATTTTGATAATCGGGTTCTGGCCTGCCAATAAGTTGGGCAGTGAGTTTATGCCGCCCCTGGACGAAGGGGATCTGATGTACATGCCGACGACTTATCCCGGTATTTCTATCGGTAAGGCCCGGCAAATTCTGCAGCAGACTGACAAGCTGATTGCCAGTATCCCTGAAGTGGAAACGGTGTTTGGCAAGATTGGCCGCGCTGACACCGCCACGGATCCAGCACCGCTGACCATGGTTGAGACGTTTATCCAGTTCAAACCCCGGGACCAATGGCGCCCTGGTGTGACACCGGAATCCCTGCGCCGTGAACTGGACGAAACGGTCAGGCTTCCCGGCCTTACCAATGCCTGGGTCATGCCGATCAAAACCCGCATCGACATGCTCTCCACCGGCATTAAAACCCCGGTAGGCATCAAGGTGGCAGGGCCAGACCTGAGCGTGATCCAGGGCATCGGGGAGGAGCTGGAGCGGGTGTTGTCCGAGATACCTGGCACCGCGTCTGCCTTTTCCGAGCGAGTGGCGGGCGGGCGCTACATCAAGGTGGATATCCAGCGCGAGGCCGCCGCCCGTTTCGGCCTGAATATCTCAGACGTTCAGTCGGTGGTGCGTACTGCCATTGGCGGCATGAATGTAGCCAGTACCGTGGAGGGCCTGGAGCGATACCCTATTAACCTGCGCTACCCTCAGGGTTACCGGGACTCGGTGGAACAAATGCGCCTGCTTCCCATCGTTACTCCCAATGGGCAGCGCGTTGCCTTGGCTGATGTGGCCGATATCCGGGTCGACCGGGGACCTCCCATGATCAAATCGGAAAATGCCCGCCTCAATGGCTGGACCCTGGTGGACATTGCAGGTCGGGATCTTGGCAGTTGGGTCAGAGAGGCTCAGTCGGTGGTGCGAGAGCAGGTGGATCTGCCTGCTGGCTACTCCCTGACCTGGTCCGGCCAGTATGAGTACATGCAACGTGCAAAGGAACGCTTAACACTGGTGGTACCGCTGACCCTGGCGATTATCGTGATCCTGCTGTACCTGAATTTCCGCAACATGACCGAGGTGGGTATTATATTGGGTACCCTGCCGTTCGGTATGATTGGCGGCATCTGGCTGATGTACCTGCTGGGCTACAACCTGTCCGTGGCTGTTGCTGTCGGCTTTATCGCTCTGGCCGGAGTGGCAGTGGAAATCGGTGTGCTGATGCTGGTATACCTGAATCAGTCCCTGCATAACGCTTTGGAGAGCGTCGATCATCAGCCATGGGAGCTGTCCGCGGATCGCCTGCGTCAGGCGATCAGTGACGGTGCTGCGCAGCGGGTTCGCCCGATCATGATGACCTTCTCCGCCATTGTTGCTGGTCTGGTGCCCATTATGCTGGGCGGCGGCACCGGTTCGGAAGTGATGCAGAGAATCGCTGGCCCGATGATTGGTGGCATGGTCACTACCTTGGTTCTGACCCTGCTGCTTATTCCTGTGATTTTCTATCTCTGGCAACGCGCCCGGCTGAAAAAACTCGCCAGAAAAGGAGTGATCCAATGATTAATCTTAATGGGCTCAAAGCCGTTATATCGGTGTTTATAGTATTTTCTATCCCGGCTTTTGCAGAACCCAGTGAAACAGTGGATGAATGGGTTGCGGAGGCGCTCGCCAATAACGCCTCCCTTAGTGCCCAGCGAGTCGCAATCGAAGCTGCGCAGGCCGAAGTGGAAGGGTCAGATACCTGGGCCGACCCAGTCGTCAAATACGGAATCGCGCCCGAAACTCTGGAGGGCTCCAACACGGTTGGGCACCGATTCGAGGTTAGTCAGAAGCTGCCCTGGCCGGATCAGTTGTCGGCGTCCCGAGGAGCCTCGGAAGCGGGCGTGCGTGCTGCGAGACAGGACACTCTCTGGCAGTCAAGGAAACTGACCGCTTCTGTCAAGCAGGCTTATGCCCGCTTGTGGTATTCGGAACGGGCGATTGAGTTGCATCACGAGACCCGCGCCCTGGTGGAACAACTAGTCGACATAACCCAGCAGAGATTGGAGTATGGCCAAGCTACACAAAGTGAGTTGCTCAGGGCAGAAGCGGAACTGGATGCGTTGGACGCGCAACTGGTTGAGCTGCAGGCCGATCAGGCTCGACTTTCTGTCAGCCTTATTCCTATGTTGGGGCGCAGACCGCAATCATCAGAACTGGTGTTGCACATGCCCGCCCGTACTCCGATGATGGCGGACACCCTCACCGGAACCCAACACCCGCTGATTCAGGCCGCTGAGGCCCGAACTGCTGAGGCCAGGGCCAGACTGGACGTTGCAGAAGCAAACCGAAGACCCGTTTTTACAGCCAGTGCCGGCTACAACAGCCTGTGGGCTGACGAAAGCAAACGCTGGATCCTGGGCGTGGGGATACAGGTACCGCTTAGCGGACAACGACAAAAAAGTGCGGTTCGCCGGGCGACAGCCGAGGTGTCCCAGCGACAGTGGCAAACCACTCAGACACACCGCGATTTGCTGGCGTCGATTGGCGACGTGAAAGCGGCCGTTAACGCAGGCTACGACCGTCTGGAAATTCTTGATCATCGACACCTTCCCACCCAGCTCGCCCATTGGGAAGCCAGCCTGAGCGAGTTGGCGATTGGCACTGGCAAGCTGGAGGATGCCATAGATAGCGCAAGACAGCTCACGGGCGTAAAACTCGCTCGTGAAGCGGTCATTCGTGACCTGTTCAGTGCCAGGGCACGATACGAAGCCTTGCGACCAATGCAAACCACCGGTGTATCAAATTAAAAGGGGAGTCACCATGACACGATTACTGGCAATGCTATCAACGCTGATTCTGTTTCCTGGGGTTGCGCTAGCGGCCCCGGAGACTGGGTTCTGGGAAGCCTGCAACTCGATGATGTCTGGCATGGGCTGGATGATGCTGCCCATGATGATTATGCCACTGCTGCTGATCACGCTCCTGATTCTGGGCATCCTGTCACTGATCAAGTACTTGCGAAACCGTTAACGGCGACACCGTTTAAATCTGCAAAGCAAAGCCAGATTCACTGCCATGCTCCGCAACATGGCAGTTTTCACATTACCCCGATGTCATCTGCATAACCCTTGCGTTTACCGCCGATATATTTTTAAATACGAATAACAATGATTTGCATTTAAATTAATTTATTGCGGAGTTTATGTGCTTACAATTAACCGGACGCGCGAGAAAGTCTCCCAGGGCCGCTCGGCGTATGGACTGCTTAACGCGGTGCCAACGCCATGGATGGTAGAGATGATCGGCCACGCCGGCTATGACTTTGTCATATTGGACACAGAGCACATGTCCACCAACCCAGAGTCCCTGGAGCACATGATTCGTGCCGCCGAGTGTGCTTCCGTCACACCTCTGGTGCGGGTGCCGGGGGTTGATCGTCCTGCGATTACCCGGGCTCTGGATAGCGGTGCTCAGGGGATCGTTGTGCCACGTATCCGTAACGCCGAAGAGGCACAGGAAGTTGTTCAGATGGCACGTTACGCTCCGGCGGGGCAACGTGGTATCACTGGCGGCCGGACGACCGGTTTCGGAACCCTCTCGCTGAAAGACTACCTCAGCCAGGCGAACCAGGAAATCCTCATTGTGCTCATGATTGAGGACCAGGAAGGCATGGATAACCGCGAAGCGATTCTGGGTGTTCCCGGTGTTGACTGGGTGCTTCCGGGAGCAGTCGATCTGTCGCAATCACTGGGCTGCCCGGGCGACCCGTTCCATCCTTCTGTCAATCATGCCATTACGGAACTGGCAGCGAGTTGCCGCCGGTGTTCAGTGGAGTTTTGCGCCTTGCCCCGAAGTCCTGACCAATTAACGGAATGGCAGGAGTGGGGGGCAGGGGTCTTTCTCCTGGGAGAAGACCGCAGTTTGCTCTTTAAATATCTCAAGTCCCACCTTGCGACCTGCCGTGCCGAATCGAGCCCGCTGTCTCCCTGAGGCAATCCTTCTTCAAGCCTGACAAGAGTTTTCCTATGCGCGATACCGTACTTTTTCTTGCTCATGTTCCAACGGAAGCCCTGAACCGGGGATTCCTGCCAGCGGCCCAGTCGATGGGGCTGAAAGTGATCCTGTTGACTGACCAGGCGGCGACGCATCACCACTACTTCAGTCAACCGGACCTTCCCGCCTATCCGGAACAGATTCTCCAATGTGATGTCTTCAATCCCCTGTCTGTTATTGATCTTCTCTCAGAACTCCCGGCGCCGGTGGGCATATTCTCCAACAGCGACCACCTGCAGACGGTGACCGCCCTGACCGCAGCCTACCTGAATCTGCCGGGCAAAGACTGGCAAGCCTGCTACCGGGCAAAAAACAAGGCGGTCATGCGCCAGTACCTGAAAGCGCTCGATGATGGCGCATGCTGGTTCCGGGCGGTGAATGATCAGGCGTCCCTGGCGGAAGTGATCAACGACGTTCCATTCCCATGTATTGCCAAGCCCCGTGAGGGCGTCGCCAGCCTCAATGTCAGGCGCCTCGACAACGCGGCGCAACTGCAATCGTTCTGTGATCAGTTCTGGCAAGGGCAAGCCGGGCAACCGTTGTTGCTGGAAGAATTTCTGTCAGGCCCCGTTCACACTCTGGAGACCATTGGGGACGGAAACAGCCTGATGGCGCTCGGGGGATTTGAAGTGCGGCTTTCCGAGCCGCCGCACTTTGTCGAACTTGAAGCGGCGTGGGTGCCCTTCCAGCCAGACAGTCCTCACCTGCAGGAGATGTTCAGGCAGGTACGGCGCTTCGGTGTCGGCCTTGGCTCCTGCCATTCCGAATTCGTGATCACCGACAGTGGCCCAAGACTTATCGAAATCAATTACCGCACGGTGGGAGACGGTCGCGAATTCCTGCTTGACCGTATGATGAATCATGGGCTGTTCCATGCCATCCTTCAGGCCCACGTTGGCAACCCTCTTGAATTATCCCCTCCCACGCAGGCCGCTCAGATACGCTACCTCAGTGCTTCAACCAGTGGGCGGGTTCGTCGTTCGGCCCACGGTCGCAGTGAGCCGTGCGGCGATGGTATTGCAGAATTTGAACCGCTGAGGGAAGTGGGGGATGACGTGCGCTTGACCCATTCAAACAAGGACTACCTGGGTGTGTTGCGGTTGTTTTCAAGCGATCCCTCCCGGGTAAAGGATACGTTGGCCGAATGGGCCACCGATCTTGAGGCAGAGTGGGAGATAGGCTGATGACCAGGGACACCGCTCTGTCTTCAACAGGCCTCGGAAAGTATCTGACCCAGAGGCTGGTCGATGCCCTGATCCGCGAGGACGTGGCTCGCTGCCAAAGTGATTCTCAGGCCGTCGGGACGGCCACAGTGCCTGGCTCTCCGGGAAGGCCTGCCACCTGGTTACGGTGGACGTTGGCGCGAGGTGTCCTGTGGTTGCCGGTCAATCCGGCAACCTTTATGCAGCGTTGGCAGTGGAGTGGTGACGCGCTCATCTGGCAGCCCGCAGATCAAACCGAAAGTGTCTCAGAAGTGGATCACTACGAACAGGTTCTGGCATGCCTCACCGCGGACGAACACGACGACTCTGGAGAGCAGTTGGCGGTCTATGCCGACGAGTGTAGAACGGCGGAGTCTCACGCCGCCTTCTGCCAGAAGGAGCGATTAAGGTGGTTTGACGAAATACGCCACCAGGGACAAAGCTGGAAGGACGTTTCCCGACTATCCGAGCGCCTGCTTTACTTTGATCGCCTCGCGGCCTTTCTAGATCACCCGTTCTATCCCAGCGCCCGCGCCAAGAGCGGTTTTGATGGGGCGGCACTGGCGGCGTACGCGCCTGAATTTGCCCCGCGTTTCCAGTTACGGTGGCTTGCCATCCCCGGCCCGGAAGTCACTGCGGTGGGCGAGCTCCCGGGTTGTTGGCCGGATTTCAGCGAGGTAGGGCTGGATAACCGGCTTGCTGACGGTCACCACTTGTTGCCGGTGCACCCTCATCTCTGGGATACCGCGCTGAGTGACTATCTGTCGAACACAGAGATCGGTGCCAGGGTCATCCGCGCACCAACGCCTGCGCTTTGGGTTCAGCCAACACTGTCAGTTCGAACCCTCCAGCTTGAAGCCGCGCCCGATGTTCACGTGAAAGTCCCTTTGACCATTCGCACACTGGGCAACCGGAACATTCGAACGGTCAAACCGAGCACGCTTTACGATGGTCATACGGTTCAGCAAATCCTGCAGGAGATATCCGGTAACGACCCTGTTCTTAAGGGGGCATTCACCGTAACCGACGAATCCTCAGGCCTTCACGTTGGCGACTTGCCGTGGCTAGGCTGCATTGTGCGACGGTTTTGCGGGTTTTCCGACCAGCAGCAGATTGTGCCGGTTGCCTCTTTGTTAGCCGACAGCCCGGACGGTCGTTGCGTTGCCCAGATGATCGCGGACGAGTTCAATCATGGCGAACTGACGGAGTGGGTGCGCCAGTACGTTGCGCTGACGCTGACGGTGCACCTGCGACTGTGGCTGGTCTACGGCATTGCACTGGAATCCAACCAGCAGAACTCCATGGTGTTGCTCACGCCAGGGCGGCCACCGCAGTTGCTTTTCAAGGACAACGACGCCCCCAGGGTGTGGCCAGACAGGCTATGCGGCGAGATATCGTCTATGGACTCAAAAGTCGCGCAACTCCGGGATCAACGCATCCTGGTCACCCATGAAACACCCCTGGCACAGATGTTTACCACCATCACCCTGCAACTGAACCTGGCCGTTATCCTGGAGGGCCTGGCCGCACAGGGGCTCGGATCACGGACCCAGTGGTACAAGTTGCTCCGTGAGGAACTGATCAGCGTACTCGGTCAGCTGGACGACGATGGTGTCAATACCCAGCCAGCGCGTGAGGTGCTGCTGGAGGATCGCCAGCTTTATACCAAGTATCTTCTCAGGGCAGGCAGCCTGGAGAGCAAGTCCCGCACGGGTGCCGCTGACATCAATAAATTCTATGGCAAGCTGGCTCCGAACTTCCTGAGGCAGGATTCATGAGCCAATCCGTCCTGCCGGTGGTCCTGCTCAGCCACTTTACCGCGGCATTGGTGGCGCTGGGGATGCCACCGTTTTTTGGACTGATTCTGACGGACACATTTGCGGTTGAACACACCGTCTGGGTGGGCTGGTTCTATATTATCCCGACAGTTTGTACAGCGCTGGCGGCGCCGTTCTGGGGCAAACTCGCGGATCGTTTCGGTCGCCGCTGGTCGCTCCTTCGGGCCCAGATCGGTCTCGCCGTGGCCTTCGTGATTGCAGGATTGGCGCCAGGCGTGATCACCTTTGCCATGGCGCTGATGGTTCAGGGCTTTCTGGGCGGAACCTTCGCGGCATCAAGCGCCTACCTCTCCGCCATCGCTCGCGGCCAAAACCTGAACCAGTCGCTGAACTGGATGCAAGGCTCGGCCAGGTCGGCCATGATACTGGCGCCCATCCTTTTTGGTTTCTTCATTACTTGGGTCCCAGCGCAGCATCTGTACCTCTACATGGCGGTTCTGCCCATCCTTGCGGCGCTGCTGGTATGGAAGCTTGCTCCCCCGGACGAGGTTTTGGGTGGGGCTCGTGGTCAGAAACAGCCTCGCGAAAGGGCTCCGGCATCCACCAGTTGGCGGCGGTTGAGGTTGCTTTACTTCGGTTTCAATTTCGCGCTGGTGGCCAGTTTTCCCTACTTTATTCCCTGGACCCAGGAACGAATGGGCAGTACCGCCGCCATAGCCGGCTTTCTTTACAGCCTCCCCCATGCCCTTTATCTGATTATTCTGGTCAGCCCACTGCGACGAAGCGTTTTTTTCGGTAGATCATGGAGCTTGCTCGCGGGCCTCGCACTGTTCGCGCTGTCATACGTTATTCAGGCGACCGCTGGGACGACGGTCGCGATTCTCGTCGGGCGATTGGTCATGGGACTGGGCATGACAATCTGTCTCTTTGCCCTCAATGCGGAAACCGCGCGCCTCACACGCATGGAAAGTGCAGGCCAAAGCTTTGGCGCCCTGGACAGCGCCGGAAAATGGGCCGGTGTCGCGGCCGGGGTGCTCGCGGGTGTCGCCACGGGTATGAGCAATCAGACAGCGCCACTTTGGCTGGGCGCTGTGGCGACCCTTTTCACCATCACACTCACCGTCACTCTCCGTCAATCTCGGCGGCTACCGGGCCGACGCCCCGGCCGTCGACAACCATGAACGCTTGGAAAAGGAATGAAGTCATGTCAGTGACAGCGTCACACCATTATTTCAGGGATCAGCACTGCGACTATCAGGCGGATCAAGCCAGTATGGAAGCCCTGTTGAATTGCTACTGCCGGGATATTGCCCAGCCGTCTGGGGAGTTGTTGGTTCAGGTCGGCGACGGAAGCCGGTCCTGGCCCCAGGGGCTTCGGGTCCGCCTGGCGCTGGAGCCAGCCAGTGTACTGAAAATCGGATTCCCTGATTGCGAAGAGGTCCTGCTGGTTCTGGTGGCGGGAGACTCACGGACATGCAACTACCGCTACCTATCTGCGCCATACTACAAGTCTGCGCTTAAGGGATGGCGGGTACTGGGGCTGGAGCAACTGGGCCGGATACTGCTTCATAAAATGGCGCAGCGTTTCAATGAACCATTTAACAGCGAGCTCTACCGGCAGATTCTTCTCAGCCGGAATGTCATGCGGAGCATCCTTGCATATACTCGCGTGCCCGCCGATTGGGGGCAGGGGCTGGAGGCGTTCCGTTGGTCTGAGCAGTCCCTGAGTTTCGGACATCGTTATCATCCGGCACCAAAATCCCGGGAAGGGTTCGACACCGAGGACATCCTGCAGTACTCCCCTGAAATGGGAGCGGGGTTTGCCCTCTATTACTTTGCGGTTCACCCGGACGACCTTCGTACCCGGGGTGACATGGCCGGGCCGGTAGCCGGGTCAGACGCGGATATTGAGGTGGACGTGCCAGACGGATGGGTCACCGTTCCTGTGCACCCCTGGCAGGCGCGCTACCTCATGCGTCTGCCCATCGTTCGCAGTGCCATCCGATCCGGGCGGATCTTGCCACTGGGCCAGGCCGGCCAACGGTTCTACCCAACCGCATCGGTTCGTACGCTTTACCAGCCGGGCAACCCCCATTTCCTGAAATTCTCAACCCATGTTCGCTTGACCAACTGCATCCGGAAAAACGCCGTTTACGAACTGGAAAGCGCCGTTGCCCTCTCCGCAGCCCTGAAGGCTCACCTTGCGCCCTCACTGGCCCGGTGGCGCGGGTTCCGGTTGCTGTACGAACCGGCTTACCAGACCCTTGATTTCACCGACCACTCCGAGCCGGATCGCCGAACGATTGCGGAAGGTTTCGGCGTTATCCTGCGGGACAACCTGGAACCCTACCTGGATACAGGCGTAACACCGATGCTGGCCGCAGCGCTGTTCAGCGATGATCGCTTTGGCCGCTGCCCAGCCACGGAGGCAGCGGGAGTCTGGGCTGCTGCCAAAGGAACCACGAATCAGGAAGCCAGGGTGCAATGGTTTGAGCAATATCTAGCCTTGCTAATCCCCCCTCTCTTTGAGTCGCTGTTCCACCACGGTGTGGCTTTTGAACCACACCTTCAGAACGTGGTGGTTGGCATCCGGGAGGGATACCCTGCTCAGGTCTTTATCCGTGACCTGGAGGGAACAAAGCTGGTGCCTGGTCGCTGGTCAGGAGCGCTGCCTGACTTTCTTGATGAACAAACGCTGGCGTCTGTTCATTACAGCCAGGACAAAGCCTGGAAACGCATTGCGTACTGTCTGTTGGTGAACCATCTGTTTCAGGCTGTGGCCTGCCTATCCCGGGGGCAGAACCACATCGAACTCCGGTTGTGGGACGCGCTTGCCAGGGAAGTACGCCAATGGCTCGCAGGCACCGACGATCCCTGGGCGGCCGATGTTCTGGGCAGGCTGTTGGCCGGCGAGCCCATTCCGAACAAAAGTAACCTGATGACCCGCCTTTTCAAGCGTCCAGACCGTGAGTCGCAGTACACCTGGGTACCAAACCCGCTGGCGATGACTCTGCCCCGAGCCGTAGACAGCAGGGGAGGGCAGTGCAATGCCTGAAGTACCTGTTTCCGTTCAGCGAGCGATCAACGAACTGAAAGTTCAAAACAGCGACCCGCTGTGCGCCTACGTGTATGACCTGCCTGGGCTCCGTAACCGGGCGCAGAACATTGTTGGGTGTTTACCACCCGGCTGTGAGATGTTCTATGCCGCCAAAGCAAACCCGGCATTGCCCGTGCTCCGTGCTTTGGCCCCCGTTGTGCGCGGCTTTGAAGTGGCGTCCGGCGGTGAGTTGAGCTGGGTACGCCGTCACTTTCCCGATACGCCTGTGATTTTTGGTGGTCCCGGCAAACTGGCCTCCGATCTGGAAAGGGCCATTGATCAGAACGTTGAGCTGATCCATGTGGAAAGCCTGCTGGAGTTGCAGCGTTTGTGCGACATAGCCAGCCGCAAGCAGGCTTATCAGGACATCCTGCTGAGGATCAATCTCGAACTGGCAGATACACCCTCTACACGGCTTACCATGGGCGGTGTGCCTACTCCGTTTGGCATGGAAGAGGCTTGTATACCCGACGCGCTTGCGCTGCTGGCAAGGCAGGGGAGGGTCAGGCTGCGTGGTTTTCATTTTCACCTGATGTCGCATCAACTCGATGAGAAACGCCACCTGACGTTGATAAAGCACTACCTGGAAACCGTTCGTACCTGGGAGGCCCAGTATGGACTGAGTCTTACCGAGATCAATGTCGGGGGCGGAATCGGGATTAATTACACCCAGCCTGATCAGCAGTTTGACTGGTCCGGATTCTGTACCGGCCTGGATGAATTACTTCAGGCCTACGTGGACCGCGCCTGGAGGATCCGGTTTGAATGTGGCCGTTTCATAACCGCTCCCTGTGGTTACTATGTTGGCGAGGTTCTGGATGTTAAACGCTGCGGCGAGGAATGGTTTGCCGTCTGCAGGGGCGGCACTCACCACTTCCGGACACCAGCGGCCCAGGCCCACAACCATCCGTTTGACATACTGCCCATCAACAACACGGACGCTGCAACGCCAGGCGTTACCGATCATTCCGTCACCCTGGTCGGTCAGTTGTGTACGCCCAAAGATGTGTTTGCCCGCCAGGTTCATATTGCGTCGCTCGGGGTTGGTGATCTGGTCGTATTCCGTTATGCCGGTGCTTACGCCTGGAACATTTCCCATCAAGCGTTTCTGATGCACCCCCACCCAGAAGAGTACTTCATAGAATAACCCGGTAAGCGGATCTTCAAGTCGCAATAATCTATTTTAATTGTAATACGAATTATTATCAGTAGAATGCTCAATCAAAATTTATACCACGTGCTGGAGAACACAATGTCGAAGTCCGAAGTCTCAAAATCGCTGCGCCGCCACCGACTGTCTGTTGCCATAGCCATGCTCCCCGTGTCGCTCCTGGCTATTGGCTCAGCACCTGTTCTGGCACAGGAGCAGGCTGATGCGCCCGTCCAGCTACCCGGCATCAACGTTACCGCCGACTGGCTGGGGCCACCGACTGAAGAGTCCGAGAGGACGTACACTGGGGCGCGCACGGTAGTGGAGGAGGAACAGCTCCAGGCGACCGGAGCGCTGAATCTGGACGATGCCCTGCGCCCGGTTCCAGGGCTTACGGTGCTTGATGAAACTGGCACCGGCATTCTGCCCAACATCGGCGTACGGGGTCTGAACCCGCTGCGTAGCGAACGGCTTCAGATTCTGCTGGATGGCTACCCAATTGCCATCGGCCCCTACAGCAACGTCGGCGTGTCGCTGTTCCCGGTGACGCTGCCGAGCCTGGAAGTTGTGGACATCGTTCGGGGCGGCGCCTCCGTTCACTACGGCCCCAACAACGTTGGCGGAGTGGTGAATTTCGTCACCAAACCGATTCCGGCGGAAACCTCCCAGACCCTTCGTGAGCGGGTGACCATCGCGGAAGAAACCGGCAACGTCTTTACCGATACCTATTACCGCGTCGGCGGCCGGGCGACCGACAAGCTCGACCTTCAGTTTCAGGCCAACGTCCAGCGTGGTGACGGATTTCGCGACCACTCCGACACCGAAGTGGATAATCTGATCCTGGACGCCCGCTATTACCTGAACGACCAGCATGAACTGGCCACCCAGCTGCAATACTACCGCGTCGAGGCCGAACTTCCCGGTGCCCTGACACCGCAAGCGTATGAGCAGGACCGTACCCAAAGCCAGCGACCTCACGACGGATACGAAGCGGACATGAGTCGCGCCACCTTCACCTGGACGTACACGCCGGTCGACAACGTGGAATTCCAGTGGCGCAATTTTGTCCATGACGCCGACCGCACCTTCTTCTTCGGCCAGAACCTGAGCGGCACCGGCCACTGGGCGGACCCAGGGCTGGATTCGACCCACGTTGCGGATTCACCGCGTTTGTTTACGGTATTGGGCACGGAGCCCCGGCTTGCTATTCGCCATGGCCGCCACGACATTACCCTGGGTGCACGATTTGTCAGCGAGGATGTGGAGTTCGACGTTAATCGCCTGGAATTTTCCTCCGGTAACCGTTCCGTGGCGCGCGACTGGCACCTGGACACCCGGGCCATGGCATTTTACATCAGTGATACCGTGTCGTTCCTGGATGACCGCCTGACGGTGACGCCGGGCCTGCGTTATGAAGATGTCGACATGGACTTCCGTGACAACCTTACCGGCAACACTGAGGAAAACAATGCTGATGAGCTGTTGCCGGGCCTGACCGTAGGCTATCAGGCGTCTGACGATCTGTTTGTCTTTGCCAACAGTCAGCGTTCCCTGGTGCCGGTCCAGATTGCCCAGACCACCCGTGAGGGTGCCGTTGCCAATGAAACCTCGTGGAACCACGAGCTGGGCGCCCGCCTGCAAGTCACACCCGACCTGCTGTCTTCAGCAACCCTGTTCCGCATCGATTACGAGGATCAGATTCAGTTTAACCGTTCGACCAGTCGTTTCGAAAACCTCGGAGAAACCCGCCACCAGGGTGTCGAGCTGACAAACCGCTGGAATCTCAACAGCCAGTGGGAGCTGGGCCTTGGCTATACCTTCCTCGATACCGAACAGTTGACCGGCGACAACGAGGGCAACGAGCTGCCCAATGCTCCCACCCATAAAGTCAGCGCCGATGCGGTGTACAGCTACCAGGCCTGGGATGCCAGCCTGAACTGGGTGTATGTCAGCTCAAGCTATAGCGATGCAGACAACACGGAAGAAGAAACCAGCAATGGCAGCGCCGGTGAGTTGCCGGACTACCATCTGGTCACCACCAGAGTCGGTCGCGATTTCGCCATTGGCGGTGATCGTGTGCTGAACCTTGGCCTGGCCGTCAACAACCTGCTGGATGAGGATTACTATTTCCGGGGCGTGGACGTGAGTCCCGTCGGACGTGTACCCCAGCCCGGCCGAAGCTTTATCCTTGAGGCACAGCTCGACTTCTGATGGCCTGCTTACGGAACCGGATCGCAACGATCCTGCTCGTTGTTTTGCTATCGCCTGCGTCAGGATGGGCGCAGGATGAGACTATCCGGTTGACGGACGACCGCGGGGAGACCCTGCGGTTGTCCGCACCGGCGGCCCGGCCCGCTGCGATTTCAACCTTTGGGGCGGATGTCGCACTGGCGCTGGATAAACCGCCGGTGGCGGTCACCGACTACGGACTGCAGGGCGTGCCCGACTACCTGGCGTCACAGTTGGATGGGGTGACGGGGCTAGGCCCCCGACATCAGCCCAATCTGGAAGTGCTGTCGTCGGTCCGGCCGGATCTTGTCATTGCCATTCGTCGTTATACCGAGAAAGACGGCGACCAGATCGAAGCCATCGCCCCGATGCTGGCCCTGGACCTGATCACGGTTCAGGACAGCCTGCGGGGTGTTGAGTTAGCGGGGCAGGCACTGGGTGCACCGGCGAAAGCCAGCGCACTCAATGCCCGCTTTCTCGATCGCGTTCAGTTACTCGCGGATCGCAACACATCGAAGCCTACCGAGACGGTGGCGCTGCTGACCAGCGGTAGTGAAACGCCCTTTGTCTATTACGATCATTTTCTGCCGACGGCATTGCTGGAGCGTCTGGGTTTCGACAATGTCGGTGGCCAGACGCCGAATCCCGACAGTGGCATCCCACTGGGCTACCGGATTAGTCTTGAAGCCTTGCTGGAACTGAACCCGGATACCATTCTGCTGTTGCCCACCAGCCGTCAGCGCGCGTTCACGATGAACCCCATCTGGCCTTATCTCAAGGCCGTGCGGACTGACCAGGTCTACGAAGTGCCGCACTACTGGAAAGAGGGTGCCGGTCCGATTGCCCGGGAACGTATCCTGGACGATATCCAGCGACTGTTGCTGACGTCGGAAGCCGAAAAATGACGGGTGACGATTCAACCACACGTCCCATGGGCCTTTATGGAACAACGGTACTTCTTCTCGTGCTGTTGTTCTTCGTTGGCCTGATGGCGGGCTCACGATGGGTGTCGCCGGCCTTGTTGTTGTCAGCCATCAACGGCAGCAGCGACTTGCTGACGCGCATCACCGTGCTGGAACTGCGGTTGCCGCGCAACCTGCTCGGTATTCTCGGTGGTGCCGCTCTCGGGGTTGCAGGTGCTGTCATGCAGGGCGTTACCCGGAATTCACTGGCATCCCCCGGCCTGACCGGCGTGATCGCCTCCGCAGCCCTGGCGGTCGTGTCGCTTCGAACCCTGAGTTCACCGGGCGCCATGTGGCTGCCGTTGATGGCCCTTGGCGGCGGCCTGCTGGGCGGAGCCCTGACGTTCGCCATCGCTGGCCGCCGCCAGCTTCAGCCCGAACGGGTAGTACTGGCCGGCATCGCTGTCACGTCACTGGCTACGGCACTGACCACGGGCCTTCTGTTGGTTTCCGGTGCGGAAGCGGCAGAGCTCTACTATTGGCTGGCGGGTAGCCTGATGGGGCGGGGCTGGCTTCAACTCCAGATGGTGCTGCCCTGGCTGCTGCTTCCGCTCGGTGCCCTGTTTGTGATGCAGAGGCCCTTCCGTTTGCTGCAACTTGATGATGATCTGGCGCTGGCCATGGGGCTGGCCGTCGGTCGCTGGCGCCTGATTTTTCTGATGCTGGCTTTACTGCTGGCTGCTGCACTGGTCGCTTTCACCGGCCCGATCGTGTTTATTGGACTGGTGGCGCCGCACATTGCCAGACGGCTCGCCGGCAACCAGATCCAGCACTGGCTGCCCCTGAGTGCTCTGTTTGGAGGGATGTTGTTGCTGGCGGCGGATATCCTGGCTCGGCAACTGGCCTTTCCCCAGCAGCTACCCGTCGGTATGCTGACGGCCCTTATTGGGGCCCCCTGGCTGATCTATCTGCTCAATTCGCGAACCTCACCCCGGAGTGCATAAGGTGACCCATCCGGCTACGACAACTCCTCGGGCAGGCCGCCGCGGCATTCGGATTCCAGGCACTGGCTCTGTTGCCCGGCTGCTTCTGGCTGGTGGGCTCAGTCTGGTTGTTGTCGTCGTCGCGGGCGTCCAACTCGGAGCGGTGGACCTGACATGGTCCCAGGTGTGGTCCGGGTTGACCGGTGACAGTTCGCAACACGTTCAGCGAGTGGTCTTCGAATTACGGTTGCCCCGTACCCTGACCGGCGCCCTGATTGGTGTTCATTTCGCCCTGTCGGGTTGGTTGTTACAGTTGCTTAGCCGCAACCCGTTGGCAGAAGCCGGCATTCTCGGCATCTCCGCCGGCGCCAGCCTGGTGGCGGTCGTCGCTTTTATTATCGGAGACTGGGTGGTATCCAGTGCCGATCCTTACAACAACACATCGTTTGCCCTTCAGTATTTGCCCCTGTTTGCCATGGCCGGCGGGTTGGTAACGGCGCTCGCGGTTTATTTCCTTGGCATGCGGCATGGCCAGTTGTCACCGGTCAAAATGACACTGACCGGCGCAGTCATTGCCGGTATGTTGCATGCACTGACCACCGGTGCGCTGGCGTTCTGGGGCCACGCCCATACTGAGCTGGTTGCCCAATGGCTGGCCGGATCACTGTACGGTTCGCAATGGCAACACCTCCGCACGTTGCTGCCATGGACAGCTATTGGTCTTGTCGGTGTCGCGCTGCTAGTGCGCCCCCTGAAAGTCATGCAGCTTGACGATCAACACGTTCGCACCCTGGGCCTGGGCCTGAACCGTTGGCGAGCCTTTGCTCTGCTGATTGCCACCCTGCTGGCGGCCAGTGCTGTCGGAGTTGTGGGGCCGGTTGGCTTCATCGGCTTGTTGATCCCTCACATCAGCCGACGGCTGGCGGGTGCCAATCTTCCGGTTCAGTTGGTCTTGTGTGTACTATTGGGAGCGGTGCTGGCGGTACTGGCGGATTTACTCGGCCGGACGCTGTTTACACCGTATGAAGTGCCCGTGGGCGTGGTTTCCGCTGTCCTTGGCGTACCGTTTTTTCTCTATCTGTTATCGCGTCAACCCTGAGGCCCGGATCCTCCATGTTACGAACCGAGCATCTCTCTCTTGCCTACGGCGACAAGCCGGTTGTGAGCAACGTCTCGCTGGCCATTCCCGAAGGTGGGATTACCTGCCTGCTGGGCCCCAACGGTTCTGGTAAAAGTACCTTGCTGAAAAGTTTCGCGGGCCTGCTATCGGCCCGGTCCGGCCAGGTTTACCTGGATGATCGACCCGTCGAACAATGGGACCGAAGCAAGCTGGCCTTAAGACTTGCCATGCTTCCCCAGAAACCGATTGTGCCCAATGGCATCCGGGTTCAGGATCTGGTGGCGCTGGGTCGTTTTCCACATCGCAAATGGTGGCAACGCAACCTCACCACCGACAACAACGCAACCTTCGAAGCCATGGCAATGACAGGGGTTTCCGAGTTGGCGGAACGACCGGTGGAAGCGCTGTCCGGAGGGCAACAGCAGCGGGTATGGATCGCCATGGCGCTAGCTCAGGAAACCGACATTCTTCTGTTGGACGAACCCACCACGTTTCTGGACTGGGGCTATCAGTTGGAAGTACTGGAATTGCTGACCAAACTGAATCGAGAGCACGGACTGACAGTGGTGATGTCATTGCATGATCTGAATCAGGCCGCACAATTTGCCGACCGGATTGCGGTTCTGGCTGACGGTCGGCTCGAAACCATCGGTAGCCCTGAGGAGGTTATTACCGAGCCCCTGATCAACCGGGTATTTCGGGTTCATACCCAGGTTACAAAGGGGCGGGGCGGTCGTCCGTTCTGTTCCGGATTTGCTGAGTCTTTCCATGACGGTTCAGCATCGAACGATCACGGTCTGACCCGCGAGCCTCGTCTTACAGGTTCCGTGTTTCCAGACCGCGCAACGTAAAGCCGGCGTCATTGACCAGTTCTTTAAGGGAGTCTTCGCTGATTTGTTTGTCGGTGTCTGCGTTGAAGACAACCAATCCTTCATTCAGTTTGATGTCGAGACTGTCGCTCTCTACCCCTTGGATGGTCAGTATTTTTTTCTCGATGCCATAAGCGCAGTAAGGACAGGCCAGACCGTCAACGCTTAGCTCGTATCGAAATTCGGCTGACCAGGCAGGTAATGCCAGTGCCATCAAAAAAATCACAGATAACAGTGTCCGCATATCAATCACTCCTCTAAAGTTACAGATGCCATTCCAGTTCGATCAAGGCGCGATAGTCGTCCGCCTCCTGACCTTTCGGGAAATCCTCGTAAATCTCCGCCTGAACACCGGCCTTGACGGCAACGTTGCGGTAGGTCCACATCAAACCAGGGGACAGAAAAAGCTGATCGCCGCCCAGTTCACGGGAAGTGCCATCGACAACCCCGTTCGTACGGTCGAGACGTTCATAATTAAGCTCCAGCATCCAGACCCAGTCTGGCTCGCGATATTCTGTGGGGGTAAACCGAATGCCGCCCACCAGATCGACCTTTGTTTTATCCGGGCGTTCAGCCCCGTTGGCGGCATCGCGGTTAAAACGGTGGCGCACGGGGGCCCAGCGGCCCGACCACCACATACACACTCCCGAGCAGAATCTAGAGGCAAAGCAGCCGAAAATTCCAAGGGTTACTCTGTCGTCTTCATGATGTTTGCAGAATAGCCCGCGCCACGCACAGCCTCTGCAAGCTGCTCGTCCGAAATTTCTGATTCGTCAACTGCCACCCGGGCTTCACCGCTTTCGTGGGAAACAGAACACCCCTTTACACCTGTTTGCTGTTCGAGAACATGACGGACAATTTCCTCGCACCCGTGGCAATGCATGCCACCGATTGAAAGCCTGATTGTCTGCATGCCTATCTCCTCACTCACTGTCGGCCTGCTAGCAGGTACTGCGTTCTGCTCCAGCGCTTCAAATATGGAGCAGCACCGCAAAGGGCCCTGCCCGGGACACCGGTCCACAAGTGCCGCAAGTCCCTGTCGGATTTGTCGTAGCTGGTCAATCTTCTGGTCTACATCGCGCAGCTTTGCCATTGCCCGTTGCTGCACATTACTTGCGTCGGCGCGGGGGGCGTCGGCATCTCGCAGCTCAAGCAGCTCGGCGATCTCTTTCAGGGAGAACCCCAACTCTTGCGCACGGCGAATAAAATGTAATCGCTTTACCGTGGCGTCCGAGTAAATCCGATAGCCACCTTCCCTGGGACGTGACGGTTGTTCAATGAGCTTGCGGCGTTCGTAAAAACGAATCGTCTCGACACCGACACCCACCACGTCAGCCACTTTGCCAATTGTCATGTCAGTCATGGCGGCATCCTCAACTCGCGAATTCTCAGCTCACATTAGTGCCCGTACCACGGTACGGGGTCAAGAGTGCTGAACATTCTATAGGAGTGCAGGGCTTGACTCCGTAGCCGACTACGGAAGTATTTTGAAGATAGCCAGAAAAGTCATGAAAGGAACCATCGTAATGTCAGAGTTGAAATCAGAGTCCAAATCCGGTCGCGGATCGTTAGTCGCAGGGGGGGTGGCAGCAGTGCTCGCATCGGCCTGCTGTCTTGGCCCCCTAGTTCTGATCTCGCTGGGTATTTCCGGCGCCTGGATTGGCAACCTTGCCGCTCTGGAGCCCTACCGGCCGTGGTTCATTGGTGCTGCTCTGGTGGCGATGGTCTTTGCCTGGCGTCGGATATACCGGCCTGCACAGGATTGCGATCCGGGCGAGGTCTGCGCAGTACCGCAAGTGCGAACCGCTTACAAGATCACCTTCTGGATCGTCGCGCTGCTCGTACTGATCGCGTTGGCATTCCCTTTCGTCTTACCGCTATTTTACTGAGAGGCCATACATCATGAAAAAGTCCCTGATCACTGCCGTACTGTTCACGCTGTTCAGCATGCCTGCCTTGGCGTCGCAAAAGACGGTGACCTTGTTGGTTCCCGGAATGACTTGTTCGGCTTGCCCGATCACCGTCAAAGCCGCTCTCAAGAGGGTCGATGGGGTAAGTTCTGTCCAGGTCCGCTATGAGGAGCGTGATGCGACGGTTACTTTCGACGATGAGAAAGCCACCGTTGAAGCAATAACTGAGGCCACGAACAACGCGGGCTACCCGTCCACACTGATACAGTCCGGGGCGAAATAGGAGTAGTGTTTATGAGTGATAACGATCTGCACATTGCCGTGATTGGCAGTGGTGGTAGTGCCATGGCCGCCGCGTTGAAATCGGCGGAACGTGGAGCCCGGGTGACGCTGATAGAACGCGGCACCCTGGGTGGCACCTGCGTCAATATCGGCTGTGTGCCCTCGAAGATCATGATCCGCGCCGCCCATGTTGCCCATTTGCGCCGCAGCAGTCCGTTCGACGAGGGCATTGCGGCGGTCGAGCCTTCTATTAACCGGCCCCGGTTGCTGGCCCAGCAACAGGCCCGGGTCGATGAGCTTCGTCACGCCAAGTATGAAGGAATTCTCGAAGACAATCCGGCCATTACGGTCTTGCGGGGTGAGGCTCGGTTTATCGATTCCAATACCTTGCAGGTTACCGGAACTGACGGCACGGAAAGCGAAGTACGCTTTGACAGAGCGTTCATTGGTGCCGGTGCGCGGCCAGCTATTCCTCCGGTTCCGGGCCTTGCCGATACGCCGTACTGGACGTCTACCACGGCGCTGGCCAGCGACACCATTCCAGATCGACTGATTGTCATCGGGGCGTCTGTCGTGGCAGTGGAACTGGCCCAGGCGTTTGCCCGGCTGGGCAGCGAGGTGACCATCCTGGCGCGCAGCCGGCTGTTTTCCCGTGAGGACCCGGCTGTTGGCGAGGCCATTGAAACCGCGTTCCGGGCCGAGGGTATCAAGGTTCTGAATAACACGCAGGCGAGTCAGATCAATTATACCAATGAGGAGATCGTTCTCGCCTCGAACGCGGGGGAACTGCGGGCCGATCGGCTTCTGGTGGCCGTGGGACGCACACCAAACACAGACAGACTGAACCTGGAGGCTATCGGCGTCGAGACGGATCGCGGGTCCATCATCGTCAATGAGAAGCTCCAGACCCGGGTGCCGGGCATATACGCCGCCGGCGACTGCACCAATCAGCCCCAGTTTGTCTATGTGGCGGCCGCCGGTGGCAGTCGGGCAGCGGTCAATATGACCGGTGGCAATGCACGGCTGGATCTCAGCGCCATGCCAGAGGTGGTCTTTACCGATCCGCAGATTGCGACCGTCGGTTTGTCTGAAACCGACGCCGAGGTAAGGGGTTTCGTCACCGACAGCCGTACTCTGACTCTCGACAACGTGCCAAGGGCACTGGTCAATTTTGATACCGGGGGCTTCATCAAGCTCGTTGCGGAACGTGAAAGCGGACGGTTACTGGGTGTGCAATCCGTGGCGGGTGAGGCCGGCGAACTGATCCAGACCGCGGTGATGGCGCTACGTGCGGGCATGACCGTCAACGAGATCGCCGATGAACTGTTTCCGTACCTGACGATGGTAGAAGGTTTAAAGCTGTGTGCTCAAACCTTTACCAAGGACGTCAAACAGTTATCCTGCTGTGCGGGATAAGGCAAGCCAGCCCATGGATTGCATGGGCAAATGCTCTATTAGTAACCTTGTTTGATGAAGTAAACTGATACCGTAGTCAACTACGGAGTAAGCCCGCATGGCGAATAACGTAAAACCACTGACTATCGGTGGACTGGCCAAGGCGAGCGGTGTCCATATCGAGACCATTCGCTACTACCAGCGGCGGGGCCTGTTAACGGAGCCCCAACGGCCTCCCGGTGGGATCAGACGCTACGGTTCTGCCGATATTGATCGATTGACGTTCGTGAAATCGGCGCAGAACCTGGGCTTTAGCCTCGACGAGATTATCGACCTGCTTCGACTGGAAGATGGCGCCCACTGCCAGGAGGCCAGTGTCCTGGCCGAGCACAAATTGCAGTCCGTGCGTGGGAAGATCAAAAAATTGGAAAGAATTGAGAGTGTTCTGAGCGATATGGTCGCCCGGTGCCATGAACAAAAAGGGGACATTGCCTGCCCGCTCATCGCGTCATTGCACACCGGGATCAGCAAAGCCCCGGAGGTTTGAGGGGATCGTCATTGAGATGTTGTGAGCAGGGCACCTTCACTGTCGGAAAAACGTTATCCGAGTCCTCCCAGTACGGGGAACGTGGATAGCATCCAGGTAGCAAATCGGGTCATCTGGCCGGTTAATACCATTATGCCCATCACAATTAACACCAAACCAGCCAACGCTCTCAACGGTCTGCTCCAGCGGCTGAGCCCGCGTACTCGCTTGCGAAAATGTTCAATGAACAACGCTGTTCCAAGGAATGGCAGCGCCAGCCCTAACGAATACAGGGCCAGATACAGCATCCCTGTTTCGGCACTGGCGTGCGTAGAGCTCAGGGCCAGAATGGCCCCGAGTATGGGGCCGATACAGGGCGTCCAGCCGACGGCAAAGGCCACGCCCAGCACAAAGGCTGCCGTCGGCCGTCCACCTTCGAGTGTCTGCCCCAGTCGCCAGTCGCGTTGCAGCGCGGGCATACTCCACCAACCCAGCATAAACAGCCCCATCAGCACAATCAGTGCGCCTGCCACCAAATTGGCTTCCCGGCGATAGGCCATCAGCCATTGGCCCAGGAGGCTGGCGCTTGCGCCGAGCGCGACGAAAACCAGGCTAAACCCCAGTACAAAACAGAGGCTCAGCCAAAAAGCCTTCAGCCGGTTCGAGGTGTCACTCACCGCCCCGCCGGTAACCACGGACAAATAGCCGGGCACCAGGGGAAGAGTGCAGGGGGAAAAGAAAGACACAAGGCCGCCGATAAAAGCGGCCAGAGTGCCCCAGGTTGCGAGGTCCGGCATATCAGAACTCGTATCGTTTGACGCTTTGAGCCTTGCCGTCGGCGGTAAATGCCATCACGTCATAGTTGTCCTGTCTGCCTGTTTCCATGCCCGGAGAGCCATGGGGCATGCCAGGCACGGCGAGTCCGAGTGTCTTGTTGCCGAATGGGTGAGAATGTGACTCCAGGTAGGCCTTGATGTCATCGGCTGGAACATGACCCTCGATTACCACGCCGTCGATAATGCCGGTATGGCAGGATGCCATGTCTCGAGGGACCTGGTGCTGAATCTTGATTTCGTTAATGTTGCTTGTGTTCTCAATGTTCACTTCAAATCCATTGCGCTCAAGGTGTTCCGCCCAGTCGGCACAGCACGAGCAATTGGGGCTCTTATAAACCGTTATGGCATGAGCGGTTTTACCAGATGCGTCGTTTTCGGTGGTGGGCTCTGAGGCTTGAAGTTCAAATCCAATAGCAAACGCGCTCACAATAAGCGCGATTGAGCCAGCGGCGATAGAAGCTTTCATAATGTGTTCCTGTAAAAAATTGAGTAGGGCTGGTGCCTTATTATTAATTTGGCACCAGTCGTTTTAAACGTGAAGGTTCTCATCGTAATCTCCTGCGGGCAGGCCTGGGCCTCGTTAGGCATTGCCAGAACTGCGCCTGTATAGGAACGGATATTCGGGAGCCGAGCTTTGTTGCCCGACCATAACAACACAGCAAATCAGAAGAGAGTGTCTGGTGGGGGTGTTAGAACGTCGGCGATAGGACTTTGATACACCGCTATGGTTAGTGCGGTATGAGAGAGTGCAGTGCGCTGGAAAGGCGGGACCGAGTTTACGGCTACGATTCCGTGCAGCGGCATGAAGGCGCACTGGGCTGCGATTCGCAAACAGCTCATGTTTTTAGGGCTGCTGCAGTTCATCGGTATTTTGGCGTCTCTGGTTTCTGCATCAATTGCAGAGGCATGATTCATTCCGTTGCAATGAATCATGCTGTTGGTCGTGTGCGTGGTGGAACCACTCGTCACGCCAGCATGTCCCTGTGACAGGGAGCCGAGCAAAAGCAAAATACTTAGCAATGCTGCGGTGACGTTGCGGAGGCGCATGGATTGTTCCACTTCAAACTGTGACGCCAAAGTATAAAACCCCGGAGCAGCTCATACGTCAAGCATTGGGTTTGGTTTTAAGGTTGTAAGTGGAACTTTATGCCAGGGAACAGCGCAAGGGTCGTTATTGTTGAGAGGGTAACTGGTACCCCCGGCAGGACTCGAACCTGCTACCTTCCCCTTAGGAGGGGGACGCTCTATCCAGATGAGCTACGGGGGCTGATCGTCAGAAGGCGGGTATGATAGCGGGCTGAGTGATGTGTCTCAAGGGCTTGCGGAATACTTCCAGAATAGAAGGAGATCGCTGTGACAGAAATTCGGCTGAAGCGTGCCTATGATGAGCCGGCTCGTTCTGACGGGCCAAGGCTGTTGGTTGATCGGGTATGGCCTAGGGGAGTCACGAGGGAAAAGGCCAATTTGACCGAGTGGCTGAAGGGCTTGGCGCCTTCCAATGAACTTCGGAAGTGGTTCGGTCACGATCCAGCCAAATGGGACAGTTTTCTGGAAAAGTATCGACAGGAACTGACATTGACCGATAATGCGGACCTTAGCACTCTGGCTTCCTATGTTGATAAGCACGAACGAATCACACTGGTATTTGCAGCCAAAGATACAGATCATAATAATGCGGTAGCGCTGAAACAGTTTATTGAGGCAAGGCAGTTACCAGTTTGATCGGGCACCGGGGATATAAGACGCATTGAAGACAGCATTGCACGAACCTTCAGAGCCGGCGCAGCGCGTGAGCTGCATTGTGCCGGTATGGCGGGAGGCCGCTACCATTCGCGACACCCTGAATCATTTGCGGCCGCTCAGGGCGGCAGGTCATGAAGTGATTGTGGTGGACGGTGGCAGTGATGATGGTACCGCCAGGCTGGCGGACGGGCACTGTGACCGTGTTATCCAGTCCCGCCGTGGGCGGGCTGTGCAAATGAACGCCGGCGCTCGAGTCGCGCGTGGCGATGTCCTTCTGTTTCTGCACGCTGATACCCGGTTACCGGAGTCTGCCCTCGTGGCACTGGATCAGTTCAATGCAAGCCGTAAGGCATGGGGGCGATTTGATGTACGCCTCACCGGTCAGCGCGTGCTGTACCGGGTGATCGCCTGGTTCATGAATCAACGCTCCTGGGTGACTGGCATCGCCACTGGCGACCAGGCTCTGTTCGTGCGTCGGCCGGTGTTTGAGGCCCTGCGCGGCTTTGAAGAATTGCCATTGATGGAGGACGTGGAACTATCCTCCCGGCTGAGGTTGGTGTCACGACCGTTCCGTATTACCGATCCGGTGGTCACGGACAGCCGACGCTGGGAACAGCACGGTGCCTGGCGTACCATCCTGCTGATGTGGCGACTGCGCTGGCGCTATTGGCGCGGCGACTCGCCGGAAACCCTTGTTGCCCTCTACCAATCGGATGTCCGTAATGCCCGTCAATCCTGATGCTTCAGCACTGGTTATGCAGTTTTCCAAATGGCCGGAAGCGGGCCGGGTGAAAACCCGTCTGATGCCGGAACTGGGCGCAGAAGGGGCTATGGAGGCACACATCAGGCTCAGCCTGGCCGTGCTCGATAATCTGGTGGCCAGTGGTTATACCGTCCGTTTCCTGTGGGACCGGGAACTGAAGAGTACACCGGAAGGGGCTACCCCCGTCCTGGAAAGGCTTGAAGCCCACGGCGTTGCACAAGCCCTGCAGCAGGGCGACGTACTGGGAGAGCGCATTTTGCAGGCGCTGGAAGCAGGGTTGCGTGGGTTTGGTAAGGCGATGATTGTGGGCAGCGATTGCCCCTCTGTCGATGCGGACTATGTGCGCACGGCGGTGGCAGCGCTGGACGAGGTGGATGTGGTGCTGGGCCCGTCGGAAGACGGCGGCTATGTTCTCATCGGTGCTCGTCGGGTCATCCCGGGTATGCTGGCCGACGTCGCCTGGGGAACGGACAAGGCATTGTCGCAAACCTGCGACCGCCTTACGCAGGCGAATGTGTCGTTCAGGTTACTTCCGCAACGATGGGACGTGGATGAACCCGAAGACTGGCACCGGTTCATGGGCCAGTCTTCAGGCTGAGCGCTGATCAGGCATCGGGAACAGCACTGCGTTGCAGCAACTGTTCAATCACACTGTCGTTGTTTTTTACCTCGGCTGCGGTGAACACCCGCAATGCCTGTTTACGGTCAATGACCTGCTTCTGCAAAGTATTAACCAGAGCTTCCCGGCTCACGCGTTGTATAGCCTTGGCCAGTCTCTCCCGTGAATTGAAGTCGGTCGCGCCCCGGTCGATTTCACGCCAGTAACGCTCCGAGATTTCCCCAAGTTGCCGATCCTGTTCCATCAGCTGGCTGGTGACAGCCTGTTTCTCGCGCGCCAGATCCTGCTCCGAGAGGTTGGATAGCGTGTCCTTGAACGTTGTGGAAAATTCTCGTAGGGCTTGATCTATCTGGTCGCCACTGGCTTCAGGGGATTGCACCACGAAGCCCAGCGCCGGGGTTTCCAGCATTTCGAACGGGGTGGCGTAGACGATATAGCCAAGCTGGCGATTGGTACGGAGCTCTTCGTAGAACGGGCTGCTGATAATCTGCCCCAGCAGGCGGAACACGGCGCGTTCTTCAAAGCCGGTGTTATCACCCTGTACATAGAGGGTGTAGCCAGTGTCCGGATGGTCTACCTCCAGCGGTAACACGGTTTCACCCTCCGGTAAGGCACGAACGCGGCTGCGCTCGACCGTTGTCAGCTCGCTGTCGTCCAGCACCATGGCATGGATACGGTTAGTGAGGTTAAGGGCGGAAGCTTGTGTCATATTGCCGTGTGCGAGCATTACCGGGTCAACCTGAGCCAGGAACGCCTCGGCAAAGGATTTGAGTTCATCCAGCGTGACTTCCCGGGCGGCCTTAAGTTTCTCTTCTGTACTCCAGGCGCCCTCGATCAGCAGGCTCTGGATGCGTTCAGAGGTCTGCTGCACAGGCCGTTCCTTGGCCTTGTTCAGTAGCCCATCGATCATGTTTCGCCGGGCTATGCGGAAGCGCTGGTCGGTGAGCGTGGGGTCCGCTACCTGGGTCAGGATGCGGGTCATCAGGGTATGGAGTTTGTCGCTGTAACCGCCGACGCGGACGGTGATGCCCCGAAGGTGGGGGTATATGCTGTAGTCGAGCCCCGCCAGTTGGGCGGGATAGGCCCAGGCGTTCACGTTGGTGTTGATGGCATCCACCAACAGCGACGACAACACATTGCTGCGAGCGGATGCCCGTGTCGCCGGGGTTCGCAGGCTGAGGTACACGTTGGCCTTGGGCGTTTCAAACCGGGTGTCCCGAGCGTACCAGACCTCCATACCACTGACCTTGCCCATTGAGACCGGTTGCTCCATGGTCGCGCCGTCGATCATGTCGAGTTCTTCGGGAATAAAGGGGTTGTCGAGCGGCAGGGCCAGCCTCGACACCATGGGGTTGTCGTCCCGTTGCCGAATGTCCCGGATGGCGAGAGGCTTCAATTTCCAGGCGGCGTCGTACCACTGGGTCAGGTTGGGGCCTTCAATGTTCGGCTCTGTTTCCAGGACGGACACCAGCACGTTATCCGGGGTAAGACGATCAAGAATGCGCCGGTATTTATCAGGGACGTAGCTCTCCATCATCCACGGTGCCTGGAGCACGTCTTCCGGCGCCACGTGCCGCATTTGCCGAGACAGATGCATGACTTCCTGCACGGGCTGGCTTTTTTCCCGGAAGCGGAAGTCGATCTGCGCCAGTTGTTTCATTTCTTCGAAACGGGTCCGGGAAATGCCTTCCTCACGCACCTCGTCAATGTAGGCAAAGGTCAGTTCCAGAATGGTTTCCTGCTTTTCGAGGCCCTCCGGAGTCAGCGCCATGTTCAGTTCCAGGGTGGCTTCCTGGCCGGTATCCATGCCGCTACCTGCGGACAGGCTTTCCACCAGGCCAGCCTTTTTCAGCACGTCAAACAGGCTGCCCGGGCCTTCGTGGCCGAGCAGGCTGGCGACGTAGTTGGCCGGCTTGTCGCGGTAGTGGTCTTCCTGAGACGGGATGGGGAAGGTGAGCGTCAGGTTGCGGATATCCTTCAGCGCATCGGCGTGCACGCGGGCGGGCAGGGTGTCCGGACTAAACAGCGGCTCATCGTGAACCTTTGCGTTCAGGTTGCGGTTTTCGATGCGGTCGAAGCGGCTTCGTACCATGGCTTCGAGCTGATCCAGCGATTGCGGGCCGTAGACGGCAAGCGTCATCAGATTGGAGGAGTAGTGGGTCTTCCAGAAGTCGATCAGGTCCGGGCGCAGGGGGCGCTTGTCGGTGTTCTCCAGAGTGGTCAGGTTACCGACGGCAAACTGGTGGAACGCGTGGTCGGGATTGCTGACGGCCTTCTTGACGGAGTAGAAGCGGCGGCTATCGTCCTTTTGTTTGGCGCTGAACTCCGAATGTACGGCGCGGCGTTCGCGATCCACCAGTTCCGGAGTGAACAGGGGTGCTGAAAACTGCTCCGCGAAGCGATCGAGAGCATCGTCAAGGTGCTCCGCCTGTACGTCGAAGAAGTAGTTGGTGTCCTGGAAGGCGGTAAATGCGTTGTGGCTGCCGCCATGGCTTTTTATGAACTGCTGGTATTCGCCGGGGTCGGGGTATTTTTCCGTGCCCAGGAACAGCATATGTTCGAGGAAGTGAGAGAGGCCTTCTCGGTTGGCAGGGTCGTCGCCACTGCCGACGGCGACGTTCATGGATGCTGCGGCTTTATCGGAGCCCGGCGCGGAAATCAGTAGCACCCGAAGCTGGTTGTCCAACTGCACATAACGGTACAGGTTGTCGTCATTCGGGCTTTTGAGGGGCGACTGGCTCGCCAGGGTAACCGAACTGAAGGCCAATACCAGCGCCAGTAGAAATCCTTGCTTCAGGCCAAGGAAACCTTGGGCAAATCCATGGATGCCAGGGTGCATACAGTCTCTCTTTGCGTTGAAACGTTAATGAATCAGGGCGTTACGGGTACTTTCCGGTTGTTGGTCCAGGGTTTTCTTCGCCAGGCTGACGGCTGCGTCCGCATCGAGTTGGCCGGAGGCAATGCGCTCAAGAACCGTCCCCATCACCGCAACGGACTGGCGATAATCCGCGAATTCGGCCTGGAAGGCGTGGTCAATGGCCTGATACACCGCCTGGATTTTCTGTTCCCGGGTGCCGGCGTCGGCGGCGGTGTCGTTGATGGCCTTCAGGCAGGCACGTGCAATGGCAATGTAGCGTTCAGCGTTGGGATCGTCTTTGTGCATGTTCCAGGTTCCGAAATGCGGGAAATGTAGAGAGTATAGAGACAGAAACTGCCGTTGAAGGTTCCGATTATGTCACTGCAACCGTCAGGTTTCATTTCCTTCCGGTAATGCAAGTTTGCCAGACGGGACACTAGGATTTGCGGGCAGCCGGCCCACCTTGTGCTAGTCTCAATTTCAGCATGTCGGTTAACCGAACAGGTTCCGGCGTGTATTGCATGCATGAGCTAGAGTAAATGCTCTAATTAAATCAGGGGCTTACAGAGTAAATGCTCTAAAAAAGTTCGATACATGAGTGTTGCATTTAAGTACAATGCCGGCGTGCATCGGCGGTATAAGACTTTGGTCTAATATTGTCGATGGTAACAAAGGAAAAAGACAACAACTGAGCAACAAGCAGGGTGGACTATCAATGAATTACTTTCTGACGGGTGGCACCGGATTTATCGGCCGTTTTCTCGTTGAAAAACTGCTGGCTCGCGGTGGCACAGTACATGTACTGGTGCGCGAGCAATCACAGGAAAAGCTGGACAAGTTGAGGGAGCGCTGGGGCGCGGATGAGTCCAGGGTGAAAGCAGTGATCGGCGACCTTACCAGCCCGAACCTGGGCATCGATGCCAAGACGATGAAATCGCTCAAGGGTAACATTGACCATTTCTTCCACCTTGCCGCTGTTTACGACATGGGGGCGGACGAAAAGTCCCAGCAGGCGACCAACATCGAGGGCACCCACAGTGCCGTCAATGCGGCAGCAGCCATGGAAGCCGGGTGCTTCCACCACGTGTCCTCCATTGCGGCGGCCGGCCTGTTCAAGGGCACCTTCCGCGAGGACATGTTCGAGGAGGCGGAAAAGCTCGACCATCCCTACCTGCTGACCAAGCACGAATCCGAAAAGGTGGTTCGCGAGAGCTGCAAGGTTCCGTTCCGGATCTACCGTCCGGGTATGGTGGTTGGCCATTCCAAGACGGGTGAAATGGACAAGGTCGACGGGCCTTATTACTTCTTCAAGATGATCCAGAAAATTCGCCACGCACTGCCACAGTGGGTGCCGACGATCGGCATCGAGGGCGGGCGACTGAACATTGTGCCGGTGGATTTCGTGGTGAATGCGATGGATCACATCGCGCACCTGAAAGGCGAGGACGGGAACTGCTTCCACCTGGTGGATTCCGACCCCTACAAAGTGGGTGAGATTCTCAATATTTTCTCCGAAGCCGGTCATGCTCCCCGTATGGCGATGCGTATCGACTCGCGCATGTTCGGGTTTGTGCCGCCGTTCATCCGCCAGAGCCTGAAGAATCTGCCGCCCGTTAAGCGTCTGACCACCGCATTGCTGGACGATATGGGCATTCCGCCTTCGGTGTTGTCGTTCATCAACTATCCCACACGGTTTGACGCCCGAGAGACAGAGCGAGTCCTTAAGGATACCGGTATCGTCGTGCCGCGCCTGGAAAGCTATGCAGCTGTTCTGTGGGACTTCTGGGAGCGTAACCTGGACCCTGACCTGTTCAAGGACCGCACCCTGCGAGGCACGGTGGAAGGAAAGGTCTGTGTGATCACCGGCGGTACTTCTGGTATTGGCCTGGCGACGGCGCAGAAACTGGCGGATGCTGGTGCCATTCTGGTGATTGGCGCTCGCAAGAAAGAACGCCTGATGGAAGTGGCTGCGGAACTGGAAGCTCGTGGAGGCAACGTTCATGCCTACCAGTGCGACTTTGCCGACATGGATGACTGCGATCGGTTCGTAAAAACGGTGCTGGACAATCACGGCCATGTGGACGTGTTGGTCAATAACGCTGGCCGTTCCATTCGTCGCTCATTGGCGCTGTCGTTCGACCGTTTCCACGATTTTGAGCGTACCATGCAGCTGAACTACTTCGGCTCTGTTCGCCTGATCATGGGTTTTGCACCGGCTATGTTGGAGCGTCGTCGCGGCCACGTGGTCAATATTTCGTCCATCGGTGTGTTGACCAACGCGCCCCGTTTCTCGGCGTACGTCGCGTCCAAGTCAGCGCTGGATACCTTTAGCCGTTGTGCGGCGGCGGAATGGTCGGATCGCAACGTGACCTTCACTACCATCAATATGCCGCTGGTGAAAACGCCGATGATCGCGCCCACCAAAATCTACGACTCGGTGCCCACACTGACTCCGGACGAAGCGGCGGAAATGGTGGCAGACGCCATCGTGTACCGTCCCAAGCGCATCGCCACGCGTCTGGGCATTTTTGCCCAGGTCATGCAGGCGCTGGCGCCGAAGATGGGCGAGATCGTGATGAACACCGGTTACCGCATGTTCCCGGACTCTCCGGCCGCTGCCGGCAGCCGTTCCGGTGCAAAGCCGAAGGTGTCCTCCGAGCAGGTGGCCTTTGCGGCGATCATGCGGGGTATTTACTGGTAGTATTGCCCCCTGAAGACCAGAAAACCCCGCTTCGTGCGGGGTTTTTTGTGGCTGTCTATCAAGGCGCCTCTTCTGTGTCGTCGGGTACCGGCGGCGGTGGAAAGCCACCGATTTCGCGCCAGCGATTGACGATGCCACAGAACAGGTCGGCCGTTTTCTCAGCGTCATAGGCGGCCGAGTGCGCGTCCTTGTTGCTGAACGGAATGCCCGCCAGCTTGCAGGCCTGGGCCAATACGGTATGGCCATAGGCCAGGCCGGCTAGCGTTGCCGTGTCGAATGTGGAGAACGGATGAAACGGGTTGCGGCGGATGTCTGAACGCAGGGCGGCGGCGAACACAAAGTTGTGATCGAAGGTGGCGTTGTGGCCAACGAGCACGGCCCGTTTGCAATCGTGGGCTTTGACCGCCTTGCGGATGGGCCCGAAAATCTCGCTCATACCTTCCCGCTCCGGAACCGCTTCCCGCTCCGGGTTCCACGGGTCGATACCGGTGAAGTCCAGCGCAGATTGCTCCAGGTTGGCGCCCTCGAACGGGTCGATCTGCTGCACGTGGGTTTCAGCCCGCTTCAACCAGCCGTCGTCGTCCATTGTCAGTATGACCGCAGCAATTTCCAGCAGGGCATCCTTCTCAGGATTGAAACCACCGGTTTCCACATCCACCACAACCGGCAGGAAACCACGGAAGCGGCGGGACATGGGATGCGGTTCTTTATGTTCTTCAGTCACTTAAACTCCTGGAGTCTCTGGCCAGGGTTGCAGGCCTGGTAAAGGAATGGTTGGTAAGGAACGATTAACCGGGAACGGTTGGTCTGGATGATGTTCAGACAAGACGCCATTTCAGGCTTTCGCCTGCCTTCAAAGGCACGATGGTACCCTTAGCCAGAGGCAGCTCGTCCGGCATGTCCCAGGATTCTTTCACCAGCGTGATGGTATCGCTGTTTCTGGGCAGGCCATAGAAGTCAGCGCCATTGAAGCTGGCAAAGGCTTCCAGTTTGTCCAGGACGCCCAGGTCTTCGAAAATCTCCGCATACAGGGGCATGGCACTGAACGCCGAGTAGCAGCCGGCGCAGCCACAGGCAGTTTCCTTTTTGTCTTTCGAGTGCGGCGCAGAATCCGTTCCCAGGAAGAAACGACGGTCCCCGCTGACCACTGCATCCCGCAACGCCTGTTGGTGCCGATTGCGTTTGAGGATCGGCAGGCAGTACAGATGAGGACGAATGCCGCCGACCAGCATGTGGTTGCGGTTGTACATCAGGTGTTGCGGCGTGATGGTGGCACCCAGGTTGTCACCGTCATGGTCACGCACGAATTCGGCCGAATCGGCGGTGGTGATGTGCTCCAGAACCACCCGCAAATCCGGAAACGCCTCCATGGTCGGCGCCAGTACGCGCTTGAGGAAGATCTTTTCCCGGTCGAAGATGTCGATGTCTACGTCGGTGACTTCGCCGTGGACCAGCAACAGCATTCCGCAGTCACTCATGGCCTCCAGCACCGGATAGATGTTGCGAATGTCGGTCACGCCGGACGCAGAGTTGGTGGTGGCGCCGGCCGGATACAGTTTGGCGGCAACCACGCCTGCAGCCTTGGCATCCCTGATTTGCGCGGGCGTAGTGGTTTCTGTGAGGTACAGCGTCATCAGCGGATCAAACCCGGTGTCACCAGCTGCAGCCAGTATCCGGCTACGGTAGGCCATGGCCTGTTCGGCCTCAGTCACCGGCGGCGCCAGGTTCGGCATGATGATGGCGCGGCCAAAGCAGCGGGCGGTGGCAGGTACTACGTCCTTGAGAATGTCGCCATCCCGCACGTGAAGGTGCCAGTCGTCAGGACGGGTGATGATCAGTTGTTCGGTCATTTACGGTTCCGGGATGTGCTGGGGCCCGTCAAACATGAACCCCTGAAAGAAAAATTCTGGCGAAATTATATCAGAAGCCGACAGTGATTGTTTTGGCGGGTGTCCTAAAGAAAGACTGGCTTTGGCCGTTACAAGGGTTGTGATTCTTTTCTGACGGATGGATGGTATGGCACGAATTTCCGCCTTCCTGCGTGGTGCAGTGTTTTCCGGTGTGTGTTGCACACTGATATCAGGTCCTGCTTTGACGCAAGCCGCCACCTTTGGTGCTGGTATTGAGAACAGCCAGTGGTACCTGTCGGAGTCCGTGTTCGAGTGTGCTCTGGTGCATCAGGTTCCGGGCTACGGCCGCGCCGTATTCCGCCACAAGGCGGGCGAGTCGCTGTCCTTCTTTTTGGAGTCGGAAACGCCGCTCATGCGTCCAGGACAGGCTCAGTTGGTGATGGAAGCGCCGTCCTGGCGCCCGGGGACTGCCCCCCGTCCCCTTGGTCGGGTTAACGTAGACGACAGTCCTCGGCCGTTGATGCTTGAGTCACGCCTGGCCATGGTGCTTGTCCAGAGCCTGCTGGAGGGGATGGACCCAACGGTTACGCGTGAGTCCTGGTACGACGGCAGCCCGGTACGGGTGAAAGTATCCAACATTAACTTTGCGGGTCAGTTCTCTGGTTATCGAAGCTGCACGGCCGGCCTGTTGCCGGTCAACTACGATCAGATCAAGCGGTCCCGCATTTCCTTTGCGTCAGGCAGCACCAGTCTGTCCGAAGCTGACCGTCGGTTTCTCGACAATATTGTGATGTATATACAGGCGGATTCCACGGTGGAACGGGTGTTCGTGGATGGGCACACCGACAGCAGTGGTAGCCGTATCGACAATCGCGCGCTGTCCGAAGAGCGGGCCAATGCCGTGGCGGATTACCTGATCGGGCAGGGCATCGAGGCTGATCTGGTGACCACCAGGGCCCATGCGGACCAATACCCGGTATCTCGCCGCCCGGCAGACAACCGGCGCACCACAATTCGCCTCCAGCGGGAAGGCGAACGGCCTGAGCTTCAACAAGCCAATGGCTACGAGGCCGCGACGCCAAATACCTGACATTGCACTCGGCAATCTCAGTGGATGGCGTCGAGCACCTCGAGGTGAGCGTTGACACTCTCGGCCAGTGCCCTCAAATGATAGCCACCCTCCAGGGTCGAGATGACACGGTCGTTGGCGTGGTCGCTGGCCACGCTGGTGATCATTTCCGTCAACCAGCGGTAATCCTCTACTTCCAGGTTCAACTCCGCCATCGGGTCCAGCCGGTGCCCGTCAAAGCCGGCGGAGACTAGCACCAGTTGCGGGCGGAAGTCCTGTAGCCGTTTCAGCCACGCCGCTTCCACGATCTTTCGGTACTCGGCCGCCGGTGTGCCCGCCTGAATGGGCGTATTGATGATGTTTTCCGCCTGGCGATGCACGTGGGAATGTGGATAGAACGGATGCTGGAAACTGGAACACATCAGGATGCGTTCATCACCGCCCACAATGTCGACCGTGCCGTTGCCCTGGTGAACGTCGAAATCAATAATCGCTACCCGCTCCAACTGGTGAAAGTTCAGGGCCCGCATGGCGGCCAGCGCGATGTTGTTGTAGAAGCAGAAACCCATGGATTTACTGCGTTCGGCATGGTGCCCGGGTGGCCTGGCGCAGACAAACGCGTTGGTAAGCTGGCTACTGAGCACCATATCGACCGCTTCAATGCTGGCGCCAGCGGCAAGGCGGGCGGCTCTCAGGGTGTCCGGCATCATGGCTGTGTCGGGGTCGGTATACACGCGTCCCCGGGTGGGCTGCATCAGATCAAGTTGGTTCAGGTAGCGTTCGGGGTGCACGGTCTGCAACTGGTCCCGAGTGGCTTCGTCGGGCCGCACCCAGTCGAGGTGTTGTCCCAGGCCGGTGTCGGCCAGATAACTGGTGATGGCTGCCAGTCGCTCCGGGCACTCAGGGTGCTCCGCCCCCATATTGTGTTTCATGCAGTCGTCGTGAGAGAAGAATCCCGTTGTCATACTGGTCCCGAACGCGTTGGCTGTGCTTGTATTTTGTCCAATATTATCAGGGATAGGGCCGGCTTTCTGCGTTTCTTTGGTCTTATGGCGGTGATAGCCGTTTTACATCGCCAGGCAAGCGCCTAAGATAAGATGTACACACGGCCTGTCGACCCGAATCAAGGAGTGAAACTTGAGCACCCGTTATCTGGAAAGCCTCTTCAACCCGTCGTCTATTGTGGTGATCGGCGCCTCGGAACGGGCAGATAACCTGGGTGGCATGGTTCTGCGGAACCTGCTTGGGGGTGGTTATCCCGGCCAGTTGATGGTGGTGAACCAGAACGATTACGACAACGTTCATGGTGTACCCTGCGTCAAGAAGGTGTCCCGCATGGGGTTCAGCCCCGATCTGGCGATTATCTGTACGCCTCCGGATACCGTACCCAAGATGATCAAGCGACTGGGCGAGGCGGGTGTACGCACGGCTATTGTGATGACCGGCGGCATGTCCCGGAGCCACAGCAAAACCGGCCAGCCCCTGATGTATTCGGTTCGCGATGCCGCCCGGGAAACCGGCATTCGGGTGCTTGGTCCCAATACCATTGGTTTGATGGTGCCCGCTCGTAGCTTGAACGCCACCTATGCGCATATGGGGGCTATTCCCGGAAAGGTGGCGTTTGTGGGCCAATCCGGCACCATCGCCAGTTCAGTCATTGATTGGGCGTTCGCCCGGGGTGTGGGGTTTTCCTACTTTCTGACGCTGGGCGATGGGATGGATATTGATCATGACGATCTGATCGACTATCTGGCCCAGGACAGCCAGACCCGCGCAATATTGCTGCACATCGAGAATATTCCCAATCCCCGCCGCTTTATGTCCGCCGTACGCGTGGCCTCTCGCACCAAACCAGTCATTGCGGTGAAAAGCGGCCGTGTACCGGAGTCCGAGTGGTTCCCTCACGAGCTGCCTGCAGGGCTGACACAGAGTGATCCTATATACGATGCCATGCTCCAGCGTGCCGGTGTGTTGCGTGTGGATGGATTGGGGCAGATGTTCGATGCGCTGGAAACTCTGACGCGAATGAGACCCCTGAGGCGGGAAACCCTGGCTATTATGGCCAACGGCGTTGGCCCTGGCGTACTGGCGGTAGACCGGTTGGCGTATCTGGGGGGTGAACTGGCAAAGCTGTCGGGCAAGTCGATTGATTCACTGGCGGAACTCCTGCCACCGTACTGGACCCGAAAGAACCCTATTGACCTCGGTTATGCCGCCTCGCCGGAGCTCTACGCTCAGGCCATCAAAATTCTTGCCAAAGACCCGGAAGTGGCCAACGTTCTGGTGATGTATGCTCCCAGTTTGACTGAGGACAGCCTGCGGATTGCCGATGCCGTGGTACAGGCGGCCAAGGGTACGCGTCTTAATGTGTTCACCTGCTGGCTGGGGCAAAGTACGGTGCTGGATGCCCGCGATGAGTTTTATCGGGCGGGCGTACCCTCGTTCTTCAACCCCGAGAAGGCCGTTATGGCGTTCATGCAGCATGTGCGACACCAGCGTGTGCAACGGCTGCTGACGGAAACACCGGAGTCTTTTACCGACCATCTGGCCGACCACACCCAGACACGGCGTATCGTAGTGAATGCCATTCGCTCCGGTCGGGCGCATTTGTCCAATCAGGAAGCCCGCGACGTGATCCGCAATTACGGCATTAACGCCGTGGAGACCATGTATTGCGACGATATGGAGGAAGTGCTGGAAGTCTTCGCCGTGGAGCGTCGGCCGGTGGACATCACGCTGATTCATGAGCAAGCCTGTCATCCGCTCGTTGAGCTCAGCCCTGGACAACGCCGTTACAAGGGCACGATTCAGAAACTGAACAGTGAGGGGGCGATTATGGATTCCTGTCGCTTCCTGATGGACGAATACCAGAAACATTACCCTGACAGCGGTTTTCTGGGTTTTGCGGTGCAACGTTCCTACCAGCACGTCGGTGGCATCGAGTTCAGTGTGGGGATCACCCGGGACAAGTTGTTTGGGCCGCTGGTGGTCTGCGGTGCCTCTGGCGCGCATATCAACGTTATGACGGATCGCCAGATTGCCTTGCCACCGTTGAATATGGTGCTGGCCCGGGAGCTATTGCGGCGCACCTACATGTACAAGTTGCTGAAAGAACACAGCCTGAAGCCCGAGGAGGACATACGCGCGGTCTCGGAAACCCTGGTGACACTGTCCCAGATTGTGATCGATATTCCGGAGATTCGCGGGCTGGAGATCTCACCGCTGTTGTTCAATGACCAGGGCACGGTTGCGGTGAACGTGGCGATTGACCTGGCTGATAAACCGGGGCGGCCGATTATCCAACCGTACCCCAGGGAGCTGGAGGAGTGGATCGTGCTGCCGAAGTCCGGGCGCCGTGTCATCATTCGCCCGGTACTGGCGGAAGACGAACCGGCGCACCGTGCCTTCCATGAGCTTCAGTCCCCGGAGTCCATCCGCTACCGTTTTTTCCAGTACCGCAAGCACTTCTCCCGTGAAGACGTGGCCCAGATGGTGCAGATCGATTACGACCGGGAAATGGTCTTTATAGCCAACGCGCCAAGGGAAGACGGCGAGGGCGAGGAAACCCTGGGAACGGTGCGAACCTGGACAGACGCCGACAACCTGCGCTGTGAGTTTGCGGTGATGGTGCACGACAGGATGAAAGGCGAGGGTCTGGGCGTGGCCCTGATGCAGAAGATGATCGACTATTGCCGTGCCAAGGGCACGGTGGAGATGGTGGGTGATGTGTTACCGGACAATCGTCCCATGCTGCAACTGGCGGAGCATTTGGGCTTCGAGATCCACTACAACACGGAAGAGGAAGTGATGGATCTGACGCTGGTACTGAACGAGCCGGAAAAGGACTGGCAGCGGGAACGTCTGGAACAGACGTCCCACTGAATCGTTAAGTTCAGCCTTCTTCCACGATGGCGGACCGGTCCTCGCCACCCAGGGCTTCCAACAGGCCCGGAATCAGCCTGGCCAATTCCAGGGTCATCAGTGAAAATGCGGCATCGAAGCGTGCTGTTGCGTCATCCGCATCCACATCGTCCAGCTTTTCTTGCAGGGTGTCGCCGAATTTCAGGCGACGGATGCCCAGTTCTTCGTCCAGCACGAACGACAGGTTGTCGTCCCAGGTGACAGACAGCTTGGTCACCTGCATGCCGGCGTCCAGATGACTGCGGATTTCATCGCCCTGAAGGTCCAGGCCTTTGCAACGCACCACACCACCGTCTTCGGACGTGTCTTTCAGTTCGCACTCAGTGCCCAGCTCGATGCTTGCGGGTAGATCGATGGACTCGTTCAGCCAGCCGGTGAAGGTGAAGGCTGGCGCCTGCTCCACGGCTGGCGGGCGAACGGGAAGTGAACCCAGACTCTTGCGAAGCGTGGAGGCCAGGTCTTCCGCCTGTTTGGAGGAGCCTGCGTCAACAATCAGTACGCCGTCTGCCGGTGCCAGATACGCGTAGCAGCGACGGTTCTTGGAAAATGCCCGGGGCAGCATTTCCAGCGTCACTTCTTCTTTCAGTTCGTCCTTTTCCTTGCGCCGCACCTTTCGATGCTGTTCCGCTTCAATCATTTCAGCCTTCTCGTCCACCAGTTCCTTGATAACGGAGGCGGGCAGCAGCTTCTCTTCCTTGCGCAAGGCGATCAGGTGATAGCCGCCGGCGCTATGAACCAGCAGGTCGCTGTGCTTACCCATGGGCGGTACCCAGCCCTGGCGTGAGGTTTCCTGGGGACCACAGGGCTTGAAGGCGTCTTCCTGGAGTTTTTCTTCCAGGGCTTCGGCGGTTATTTCGAATGGCTTGGTAAAACGGAATACGCGGGCATTACGAAACCACATGGTCCGGGTCCTTGTTGGTTATTCAGTGATGGTGAGAGTCTGAAAAGGGTGGGGATGATACGGCCACGGGTCCGTGGCCGTAAAGTGACAATGCTGAAAACCTCATTCTGGGAAGCTAGAGCTGCATAATCTCCACCATCACGGTCTTGATGATGAACCCCACCACGCCGGCACCGAGTATGGTGAATAAAATGATGGTGCCAAACCGGCCGGCCTGGGATTTCTTGGCCAGGTCCCACACGATGAATCCCATCCAGACGATCAGGCCAGTGAGAAACACCAGCATGGCGAGCTGGGAGAAAACGGCTTCACTCATTCATGTCTCCGGATTCAGTGAAAAGGTTACTGTTTATCCCGCAGGAAAACCCAGTTGTCAGCATCTGACTGCTCTTCGCTGAAGCGGTAACCTTCCAGATCAAAGCCTTTCAGATCGCTGGCCTGGGTGATGTTGTTCTGGATGGCGTAACGACACATCAGGCCCCGCGCCTTTTTGGCGTAAAAACTGATCATCTTGTACTGGCCGTTTTTCCAGTCCTTGAACTGAGGGGTAACCAGGCGGCCTTCGAGATCCTTTTTGCGAACGCTCTTGAAGTATTCGTTGGAGGCCAGATTTACCAGCACACCATCACCAGCCTTCAGCAAGCGGTTCAGCTCATCGGTTACCTTACTGCCCCAGAAAGCGTACAGATCCTTGCCCCGGCGGTTCTCAAATTTAGTGCCCATTTCCAGACGATAGGGTTGCATCAGGTCCAGCGGCTTGAGTACGCCGTAGAGGCCGGACAGAATTCTCAATCGCTTCTGGGCGATCTCGAACTCTTTCTCGCTGAAGCTTTCCGCATCCAGGCCGGTGTAAACATCGCCTTTGAAGGCAAGCACCGCCTGGCGGGCGTTATCCGGTGTGAAGGGGGTGTGCCAGGTGCGAAAGCGTTCAGCATTGAGCTGGCCGAGCTTGTCGCTGATCCCCATCAGGTTACTGATGTCGTGGGGCTCAAGGTCTTTAAGCTGGTCCACCAGTTCGCAGGCATCGTCGAGAAAGTCCGGCTGGGTTGTCTTTTGGGTCGCCAGCGGGCTTTCGTAGTCCAGTGTCTTGGCGGGGGATATCACCATCAACATGTCAGGCTGTCCTCATCGGAGAAAATTCATTAACTGGTCGCTGGTGAACGGCCAGTCCAGTTCCTCACCGGTATCGTTACGGCGCAACACCGGAATCCGGGTGCCATAGCGTTCAACCAGTTTTTCGGACTGGGCAATGTCCACGGCGTCCACGGGTACCGGTTCTGGCATGGGCGTTCTGATCAATAGGGCTTCTGCCAGTTCGCACAGGTGGCATTGGGACGTGGTGTAGAAAATCAGTTCCATTATTTCGGCTGTGCGTCTATCTGTTGGCCATTCACGTCGTGGCTGTCCTTTCCCATCAGATACAGGTACACCGGCATCAGTTCCTCCGGCGCTGGATTCTGGCCCGGGTTTTCAGCCGGGTACGCGGTGGCTCTCATATTGGTACGGGTGGCGCCGGGGTTGAGACTGTTCACGCGGACGTTATGGCGGTCGTCGTCCAGTTCCTCCGCCAGCATCTGGCTCAGGCCTTCAATGGCGAATTTGGAGACCGCGTAGGCGCCCCAGTAGGGTTTGGCCCGGCGTCCGACGCCGGAGGCGGTGAAAATCACCGATGCATCGTCGGATTTGCGCAGTAACGGAATCATCGCCCGGCTTAGCAGGAAGGGCGCGGTGGCATTGACGTGCATGACCTTGTTCCAGATTTCCGGGTCGTACAGTTCGATTGGGCTGCGAGTGCCGAGAATGGCGGCGTTGTGGAGAAGACCGTCGATCCGGTCGAAGTTGTCTTCAATGGTCATGGCCAGCTCTTCGTATTCCTTCACGGCGGCGCCTTCAAAATTCAGCGGTACGATGGCTGGCTTGGGATGACCCGCTGCTTCGATTTCATCGTAGACGGATTCCAGCTTTGAGACGGTGCGGCCGACGAGAATGACGGTAGCGCCGTGAGCAGCATAGGCCTTTGCTGCAGCCCTTCCTATCCCGCTGCCGGCACCGGTCACCATGATGATGCGTTCTTTCAGTAGGTCGGCCGGTGCTTGATAGTCCTGCATTCTGAGTCTCCATTTGGGAAATGCTGAAATAGTGCTGCCATCGTCGCTATTGTAACAGTTTTGCCAGGTCGCTGACGGTGTCCGCAATAAGGTCGGCTTGCCACAGATCAACGGTTTCAGGCTGCTCGATATAACCGTAACGAACGGCAATGGTTGTCATCCCTGCGTTGCGACCGGCCTCGATATCGCGCTCATGGTCGCCCACGTAAATACCCGCTGTCGGTTCGACGCCCACTTCCTTGCAGGCCAGGAACAGAGCTTCTGGATGGGGCTTGCGGTGGGTAACATGGTCGGGGCAGATCACCGCTGCACAGCGGTTTGCAAGTCCCAGGGCTTCCACCAACGGAACGGCGAAGCGAACCGGCTTGTTGGTGACAATGCCCCAGGGGATACCGCGAGCTTCGAGGCTTTTCAAGAGGTTGTCCATGCCCTCGAACAGAGTGGTTTCCACGGCGACGCCGGCCTCGTAAAGGTCAAGAAACGCGGTGTGCTTTTCCAGGTAGTCGGGATGGTCCGGCTCTAGCCCGAAGCCAACCTTGATCATGGCTCGGGCCCCGTTGGAGACAGAGCGCCGTATATGCGGTGCCGGCAGCGCTGGCAAGCCGTGAGAGAGCCGCAGTTCGTTCAGACATCGAATAAAGTCCGGCGCGGTATCAATCAACGTACCGTCAAGGTCGAACAGGACTGTCGAAGGGCGTGCTGGCACGGCAGGTTCTGGGGGGGTAACGTTCACGACGGCGTACTGTCCTCTCGCGTGTCCATGGCGTGCATCATGTAGTTCACGTCCACATCCCGGCCCAGTCGGTAGGTTTTGGTAATCGGGTTGTAGGTCATGCCCGTCAGGTCGCGGATGTCCAGGCTGGCATGGCGGAGATGGTCGGACATCTCGGACGGCCGGATAAACTTGCGCCACTCATGGGTACCCTTGGGCAGTAGGCGGAGCATATATTCCGCACCCACGATGGCGAACAGGAACGACTTGGGGTTGCGGTTGATGGTGGACACGAACAGATGCCCGCCGGGTTTGAGCATGGTGGCGCAGGCGCTGATCACCGACGCCGGGTCGGGCACATGCTCAAGCATTTCCAGGCAGGTCACCACATCGTACTGGCCTGCGTGTTCCGGGTCTTGCGCCAGTTCTTCCACGGTGATCTGACGGTAGTCCACTTCAATGCCGCTTTCCATACCATGGAGTCTTGCGACGGATAGCGGCGCTTCCCCCATATCAATGCCGGTGACATGGGCACCTCGCAGAGCCATACCCTCGGAGAGCAGGCCGCCACCGCAACCGACATCCAGCGCCCGCCTGCCGGCCAGGGGCGCACGTTCATCAATGTAATTGAGTCGCAGGGGGTTGATGTCGTGCAGGGGCCGGAATTCGCTGGTGGGGTCCCACCAGCGGCTGGCCAGTGCCTCAAACTTGGCGATTTCGTTCTGGTCTACGTTGTGGTTAGTCATGTGCCGTTCTGCCTGGTCGCTGAAAGTGTGAGCGTCAACTGGTTTGCTGTTCGCGAATACGGTCCGCCCAGCCCTGGACGCGTAGCATCAGGTCTGGAACGTCAATGCGGGTGAGTTTGCCCTCCTGTACCTGGGGTACGCCGTTGATCCAGCTATGGCTTACCTGGCGGCCATGGTTGCTGTAAACCAGATGAGAGGCGGGATCATACACCGGCTGCAGGAATGGATCGCCGAGATCCACCGCGATGATGTCCGCCAGTTTGCCGGCGGCCAGCGTTCCCAGTTCATGATCGCGCCCAAGCGCCTTTGCTCCCTGGATGGTAGCCATAGCCAGTGCCTCATGCGCGGACAGCGCCGCGGCGTCGTCTGCGACCACCTTGGCCAGCATCGCAGCGGTGTTGAGTTCGCCGAACAGGTCCAGGTCATTGTTGCTGGCCGCGCCATCCGTGCCTATGGCGACATTGACGCCGGCCTTGCGGAATGTTTGCACCGGGCTCAGGCCACTGGCCAGTTTCAGGTTGGATTCCGGGCAGTGGATAACGTGGGCACCGGTCGACTGGAGCAGCGCTACGTCTGACTCATCGATTTGCGTCATGTGCACGCACTGGGTGTTGGCGCCGAGTACCTTCAGCTCCGCCAGGCGCGCAGTAGGGCGCTTGCCGGACTTTTCCAGGGCATCCGCAACTTCGAAGGCGGTTTCATGCAGATGAATCTGAATGGGGGCGCCCGTTGCCTGCGATAGCGCCACGGCTTTACTCAGTGGCTCGTCGGATACGGTGTAGGGCGCATGAGGGCCAATGGCCGGCATGATGAAGGTGTTGTCCTGCCACTGCTTTATGAACGCTTCGCCTTTGGACAGGTATTCATCCGGCCCGCTGCCCCATGGAGTGGGGAAGTCCAGCAACGGAAAACAGACCTGTGCGCGCATACCGGCGTCGTGTGCCAATTGGGCAACGATTTCCGGAAAGAAGTACATATCGGAAAACGTGGTGGTACCGGTGCGCAGCATTTCCGCCATGGCAAGCTGAGTGCCATCGGCGATGAACGCTTCACTGACAAACGCGCCTTCGGCAGGCCAGATATGGTCGTTGAGCCAGGTCATCAGGGGGAGGTCATCGGCCATGCCACGGAAAAGTGACATGGCAGCGTGGCCGTGCATATTGATGAGGCCGGGCAGTACCACATGGCTGGGAAGGTCGATGACTTCCTTGGCACGGAAGCGGGCGTCCGCCTCGTCTTGCGATACGACGGCGGCAATCCTGTCACCCTGGACGAGAACCGCCTGATGTTCCAGAACCACATCGGTGGGCTCGATGGGAATAAGCCAGCGTGCGTTGATGCGAATGTCCGCTGCGGTAATGGTGTCTGCCGTCATTAACCCTGCCTTTGTACGTGCAGCCTGGAACGGGGCCACGCTGTCTTGAAATGTAGCCCGAAAGTATAGCGACCGGCCCGGTTGAGAACTACCCTGGGGGCTGAGTTTACCGTATTAACACAGGTATACTGCCGTTTTGTAATCCTCAGGAGTTAATGAATGAGTCGCGCCCCTGTTTCATCCAGTGATCGTGCTATCGGCACCGTAGCCATTCGCTGGCATGGTGGAAGTCTTGAATTGTTGGATCAGCGGCTGCTGCCGGATCGGGAACACTGGATTACGCTGGAGGGCTCCGCCGGGGTGGCTCAGAGTATCCGCGATATGGTGGTACGTGGGGCACCGGCGATCGGAATCAGTGCTGCGTACGGTGTTGCCCTCGCGGCCCGGCACGCGGGTGGCGGTGACTGGAAAGCGGAGATCAAGCAGGCCATTCGCGAACTGGCGGCCTCCCGGCCAACGGCGGTGAACCTGTTCTGGGCGCTGCAGAAAATGGAACAGGTGTTTTCTGAGTGTCATTCCCTGGAGGAGGCGGTAAAGCGCCTCTCCGAAACGGCAGTTCAAATCCATAAGGACGACCTGTCCGCCAATCTGGCTATGGCGGATTATGCACTGGCCCACATGGATGCCAGCAAACCGTTTTCGGTTCTGACCCACTGCAATACCGGGGCACTTGCCACCGGCGGCTACGGCACAGCGCTGGGAGTGATCCGGCGGCTGCATGAGAAAAAGCTGTTGAAGGATGTGTTTGCCGATGAGACCCGGCCTTGGCTTCAGGGTAGCCGACTGACCGCCTGGGAACTGGCAAGGGATGGAATTCCGGTGACGCTCAATGCGGATGGGGCGGCGGCCTCGATACTTGCGGCGGGTCATGTGCGTTGGGTGATTGTCGGCGCGGACCGAATTACGGCCAATGGCGATGTCGCCAACAAGATTGGTACCTATAGCCTGGCGGTCCTGGCCCGGCATCATAAAGTCGGTTTTATGGTTGTGGCACCGTCCAGTACAGTAGACATGGCCCTCGCGTCGGGCAAGGACATCCCGATTGAAGAACGCGAGGGGGAGGAGCTCAGGCAGGTTCGGGGCGTTCAGGTCGCTCCCACCGGCGTGAAGGCCTTCAACCCGGTGTTTGATGTGACGCCGGCCAGTCTGATCGACGTCATCGTCACTGAGAAGGGCGTTGTCAGTACGCCGAATCTGACCGGCATGGCGGGACTGTTTAGCTGAGACCCGTTACTGGCCTGACTTGCCGCTCAGCGTGTCCGCCTGGGCGGTGATCTGCTTCGGGGTCAGTATGGACGCCGTGCGCTGGTCCAGCTCAAGCATATCCGCCATGATGTTTCCGCCTTCGCGGATAATGAAATCCAGTTCGTCATCTGCACTGTCTGGTTCCGCCGCCTGTTCGTCCTGCCAGTCGTCCAGTGCGTCCAGGCTTTCGAATGCTTCTTCACCGCGTATGTCACGGCGTGCATTGGCGATGGTCAAACGAGTGTTCTCGATCTGTGATTGATATGCCTTGCGCTTTTCGAGGTTCAGGCTGACGTATTCCTGTTCACGTTGCTGCTTCAGGAATTCGATTTCCTTTTGCAGCAAGCTGAACTCCGGGTTCTCTTCAAACCGGGTATCGTGACGCTTCCGGAGTTCATCGATAATACCGCTGAAGTCGAAGTAGCGCGCATGTGGCACGGCTTCAATCTGGTCCCAGGGCAGCGCGTGATCCAGCGCATCCTCGCCGATACGGGTCTTGTCCACGCGCGACGGGATTTCAATGTCTGGAATCACTCCTTTGTGTTGGGTTGATCCACCGGACACTCGGTAGAACTTGCTCTGGGTGATTTTCAGCTGACCGTGATTGAGCGGGCGAACGGCCTGTACCGTGCCTTTTCCGAAGGTTTGGGATCCAACCACAAGGCCCCGACCATAGTCCTGGATGGCGCCGGCAAAAATCTCCGATGCGGAAGCGCTCATTCGATTGACCAGCACCACCATCGGCCCGTCATAGGCAACGGACGGGTCTTCGTCATTGAGTACCTGTACGTCGTTGTTGGAGTTACGAATCTGCACAGTGGGGCCTTCCTCAATGAACAGGCCAACCAGGTCGTTGGCTTCATGAAGTGCACCGCCGCCGTTGTTGCGGAGGTCCATCACCACGCCATCGACGCCATCCGCCTTCAGCTCGTCGATCAGTTTGCGAACATCCCGGGTGGTGCTTTTGTAGTTGGGATCGCCATCCTGCATCGCCTTGAAGTCGGCGTAGAAGGTGGGAATGTTAATGACGCCGATGCTGTAAGTGCTATTGCCGCGTTCGAACTCAATGACTTCCTTGCTGGCACTTTGTTCCTCCAGCTTCACTTTGTCCCGCTCAATGGCGATGGTTTCTGTGACGGTTTCATCCGCGGCGTCGGCGGGAATAACCTCCAGGGTCACCGTGGATTCGCGGGGGCCGCGAATCAGATCCACGACCTCGTCGAGGCGCCAGCCAATGACGTTGACGGGCTTTTCCTCATTGTCCTGCTTGACCGACACGATACGGTCTGCCGGCTCAAGCTGGCCTTGCTTTGAGGCGGGCCCACCCGGCACCAGGCGTACCACCTTGGTGTATTCATTGTCCGACTGCAGCACCGCGCCGATGCCCTCGAGGGACAGGCTCATATTGATGTTGAAGTTCTCGGAGGTGCGCGGTGAAAAGTAGGAGGTGTGTGGGTCCCACATCCCCGCGAAGGCGTTCATGTAGGCCTGGAACGCATCCTCGCTGCGAGCCTGGTAGGCGCGCTTCAACTGGCCTTCATAGCGACGATGTAGCGCCTCCTTGATGGATTCGTCATCGGAGTCGTTGAGGCGTTGGGCCAGGACTGTGTTCTTGATCCTTTGTACCCAAAGATCGTCCAGTGCCTCCCTGTCGGCGGCCCAATCGGCGTCGGACCGGTCCAGCAGGATGCGTTCGTCGGCACTGAAGTCGAGCTTGTCGATACCGTTGTCGATCAGGTTGAGAGCGAATTCGAGGCGCTCAATGATGCGTTGCTGAACGAGGTTGTAGATATCAAAGCCCGGTTGCAGTTGACCTGTTTTGAGCGCCGAGCCAAGCCCCAGCCGAATCGCACTGAACTTGTCGATGTCTTTCTGCGTCAGGTAGACGCGCTGGCCATCCAGGTAATCTAGGTAAGCGTCAAACACATCGCCAGACAGCGAGTCGTTAATGCTCAAATCGCGGAAATGGGTGAACTGCAGCTGACGGGCAATCAATATGTTGGCGCGGGCCTGCTCCACCGTTGGGGACACCGGCTGGTAGACCTTTTCGGTGTCCAGCTTGGCCGATACAGGCACCGCAAGTGCGAGCGTGAGAGCCAGGGCAAAGGTTTTTTTGCCGGGCATGACCCCACCCATGGTCGTGCTGTAACGGGTGACAAATCGTTCCGCGATGCTCATAAGCTTTGTTACCTGACGGTGTGGACGATACCGGGCGCTGCGGAGAGGGGCCCATGATGAGCGGCCGCTGGCAGTTGATTACGCGTTTTCCGGGTATCGCTGGATTGGCTCATGGTTTTATTGTAGGCAAGCACAGAACCGGTTGCCATAGCGGGGAAGTTTCGATACGTGACAATCTGTCCATGAAGTCGTCAGATTTGTGAACGCGGGGGCCAGCGTGAAACCTGTAGTGAACCCCTGCCGGAGCGCGCAGATGAAGCTCCGGCAGGAGACGCGGGTTGGTTACTCGAAGACGGCGTTGCGTTCTGCCTTGTCCAACAACAGGCGAGGCGGGTTGAATCGTTCACCAAAGCGCTCGGCCAGAACCTTTGCCCGTTCCGCAAAAGCCCTTACACCGTATTGGTTGATGAACTGAATCGCACCACCGGTCCAGGGGGCAAAGCCAATACCAAAAATGCTGCCAATGTTGGCGTCTTCAACGGTCCGGAGCACCCCTTCTTCCAGGCAGCGTACGGTTTCGATGGCCTGGATGAACAGGATGCGGTCTTTCAGCTCCTGGAGGTCAGTATTCCGGGCTTTTTCCTGGTCCACAAACAACGTGTCCAGCTCCGGCCAGAGGTGTTTTTTTCCGGATTGCGGGTACTCATAGAAGCCGGCACCGGCGGCCTTGCCCCTGCGGCCGTGGCTGCCGACCATCTGGTCGATGACGGCTTCCGCCGGGTGCGCGCTCCAGGTTTGACCGGCCGCTTCCGTGTCTTTTTTGCTCTGGTCGCGGATATGTTGCATAAGGGTCATGCTGACTTCATCAGAAATCGCCAGCGGGCCCACCGGCATGCCGGCCAGTACGCCTGCGTTTTCGATGCTGGACGGATGGATGCCTTCACCCAGCATGGCGATGCCCTCATTGACGAAGGTGCCAAACACGCGTGAGGTGAAAAATCCGCGACTGTCGTTGACCACAATGGGGATCTTGCCGATCTGCTGGACGTAATCAAAGGCGCGGGCGAGGGTGTCGTCAGACGTTTTCTCACCCACGATGATTTCCACCAGCTGCATTTTGTCCACCGGCGAAAAGAAGTGCAGCCCGATGAATTTTTCGGGCCGAGCCGAGGCTTTGGCCAACTGGGTAATGGGGATGGTGGAGGTGTTGGAGGCAAAGAGGCCGTTCTCAGCGAGTTTTGCTTCTGCTTCCTGGGTCACTTTTGCTTTCAGGTTGCTGTCTTCAAAGACCGCTTCGATGACCAGGTCGCAGCCTTCAAGGTCGTCGGCGGAATCGGTGGCCGTTATGCGGTCCAGTACCTCCGCTTTCTGAACTTCCGTCATGCGCCCGCGGCTGACTTTTTTCGCCAGCAGTTTCTCGGAATAAGCCTTGCCTTTTTCGGCGTTTTCCGCGGATACATCCTTGAGGACCACATCCACGCCCCGGTTTGCGGTGGAGTAGGCGATGCCGGCGCCCATCATCCCGGCACCCAGAACACCCACTTTGCGGAAGGTTTCTTTCTCCACGCCTGCGGGGCGGCTTTCACCCGCGTTGACGGCGTTGAGCTGAAACCAGAAGGTGCCTGTCATGTTCTTGGCGACCTGACCAATAACCAGCTCTGCGAAATAACGGGTTTCAATCAGGCTGCCGTTGTCGAAGTCCACCTGGGCGCCTTCCACGGCGGCTGACAGGATACGCTCTGGAGCCGGGTAGCAGCCCTTGGTTTTCTGCTTCAGCATTGCCGGGGCAATGGCCAGCTTCTGGGCCATGGCGGGGTGGTGGGGAGCGCCACCAGGGAATTTGAAGGCTTTTTGATCCCAAGGCTGCTGGCTCTTTGGATTGGCGTCGATAAAGGCCCGGGCCTTGGCCATCATGTCGTCGATGGACGAGGCCAGTTCGTCAACAATGCCGGCCTTGAGTGCCGCTTTCGGGTTTACCTTCTTGCCTTCCATCAGGAAAGGGAAGGCCGCTTCCAGACCGATCATACGGGGCAGGCGTTGAGTACCGCCTCCACCGGGTAGCAATCCAAGGGTGACTTCCGGAAGGCCAAGCTGGATTTTGTCGTCGTCCAGCACCACCCGGTGATGGCACGCCAGGCAGATTTCCAGACCACCACCGAGGGCAGAGCCATTGATGGCTGCCACGATGGGTTTGCCGCTGGTTTCGAGGACACGCATTTCGGCTTTCATGCCGTTGACCATGTCTTCAAAGGCACTGGCGTCCTCCCGGGTTACCTTGTGCAGCTCTTTCAGGTCTCCGCCGGCAAAGAAGGTTTTCTTGGCGGAGGTGACAATAATTCCGCGGATAGTGTCGAGATCGCTTTTAACCTTGCCCACAGTCTCTGTCAGTGCCGCTCGGAAATCGGCGTTCATGGTGTTGGCGGACTGGCCGGGCATATCGATGGTCAAGGTCAGAATCTGGTCCGAACCCAGGTTGTAGTGAATGGCGCTCATATTCGGTTCTCCTCTCAGAATCAGTCGTCGGCTCAGACGCGCTCAATGATGGTGGCAATACCCATTCCGCCACCCACACACAGGGTGGCCAGGCCGTAGCGCAGTTCTCTCCGCTCCAGTTCGTCGAGCAGGGTACCCAGGATCATGGCGCCCGTGGCTCCCAATGGGTGGCCCATGGCAATGGCGCCGCCGTTCACGTTCACTTTTTCGTCCGGAACCGACAACTCTTTCTGGAAGCGCATCACCACGGAGGCAAACGCTTCGTTTACTTCGAACAAATCGATCTGGTCCGATGTCATGCCGGCTTTTTCCAGCGCCTTGCGAGCCGCTGGGGCAGGCCCGGTCAGCATAATGGTGGGGTCGGTGCTGGTGACCGCTGAGGCCAGGATGCGTGCTCGGGGTTTGAGCCCCATGGCCTTGCCCTTGGCTTCGCTGCCAATAAGGAGCGCCGTGGCGCCATCCACAATCCCGGAGGAGTTACCGGCATGGTGCACGTGATTGATCTTCTCCACGTAGTGGTACTTTTCCCGGGCGACGCCGTCGAAGCCCATTTCACCCATCATCTGGAATGAGGGTTTGAGGCGGGACAGGGATTCCAGGGTGGTGTTGCCGCGAACATGTTCGTCGCGGTCGAGGATCATCACGCCATTCTGGTCGGTAACCGGGACGATGGATTTTGCAAAATAGCCCTTTTCCCAGGCGTTGGCGGCCTTTTGCTGTGATTTCACGGCGAATCCATCTACATCCTCTCGGCTGAAGCCAGCAAGTGTCGCAATCAGGTCCGCACCGATGCCTTGTGGCATGAAGCCGGTGTGCAGGTTGGTGGCGGGGTCCGTGGCCCAGGCACCGCCATCGGAACCCATGGGTACGCGAGACATGCCTTCAACACCGCCGGCAACCACCAGGTCTTCCCATCCGGAACGGACCTTCATCGCCGCCAGGTTGACGGCCTCAAGGCCAGACGCACAGAAGCGGTTCAGGGTGACACCGGCTACCACTTCGTCCCAGTCCGCAGCCAGGGCGGCGGTTTTGGCAATATCCGCACCCTGATCGCCAACGGCGGTCACGCAGCCCATAACGATGTCGTCCACCTGGGCGGTGTCCAGGCTGTTTCTTTCCTGTAGCGCTTTAAGAACGGTGGTCAGCAGGGTAATGGGTTTAACGCTGTGCAGGGCGCCGTCTTTCTTCCCGCGCCCCCGGGGCGTACGAACCGCATCGAAGATATAGGCTTCGGTGGTCATTTCCTGTCCTCTGTTGGTCGTTGACTCAGTAATAGCGTTGCAAAGGGTAACCATAGCGGGTCGTGCCGGGTGCGCGTAATGACGAGCACTGCCAATCGAATTGGCGAAACTGCTCACTCCGGTCATGACAATTTCAGGTGGGAGCGATATGGTGTAGACAGGTTCCCATCACAAGCAGGAGTTAGGCGATGTCCCTGAGAGATACCATCGATAATTTCTACGAGCCGCTGGTTGCGGAGGCCATTGATGAAACGAAAAAGGATGGTGATAGCCAGGACTACCTGACCGACGTGATGTGTGTGGCCCTGAATCGGCTACCAGCCAAATACTATCGACACAGCATCGATATGATGTTCTACCTCGCCGACGGCGAACTCGACACCATGAAAAAACAGGCCCTGACCGCCGTTCGGGAGGCCAGGGAGTTTGTGAAGAGCCATCAGCGTGAATAAAGAGCCGTCAGCGAGAATGAAGAGCCATCAGCGGGAGTGAAGAACCACCAGCGCGCATAAAGACTCATCAACAGGCCGATTAGCTCTCGCGCAGCACAGCCTCCAACGCCTTGCCAAGCCGTTCAGCCAGGGCCTCACTGACAACATCCACTGGCTGAACCACACACCAGTTGGCAACCAGCATTTCCAGTTGCCTTGATTTGTCGCTGTCCGAAGACGTGTTGCCCATGCCTTCGGCAAGTCGCTGTACCTGAATTTCCATGCGACGGCCCTGATCTTCCGCCGGTGACGGCACTTCCGCCAGTATCTCCGCCCGAATCACCAGTTCTACCGGGTCTGGCTGACCTACTTCGGCAGCCAGACCGGCCCAATGCTGCGGCAGTAGTTCGCTGTCCAGGGCGCTCGAACTCCGGGAATTGATCCAACTTTTCCAGGTATCTATCTGTTCCTGTAGCTGGCGGGTCGAAACCAGCCCCGAAAGGCGACTGCGTTCCTGACCGACCCGATCTCTGCTGTCCGCAGACAAAGGCTCATTCCTGAGGGAGTCAAGTTCAGACAGTGTCGCTTTGAGCCCGTCGAGGCTGCTGTCGGCGCTCGCCGATTGGCAGGCATCAAGTATCGGTCCCGCTTTTTCATCCGCCTCACGGGAAAGCTGTTCCTGTTCGTCCCTGCGGGCATCCCGCCGTGCGAAGATCTGGTCGCAGGCCTTGCGGAACGCCTGCCACAGTTTTCGGTCTTCGCGGTGTCGGGTAATACCAATGCTCGTCCACTCCGTTTGCAGCGCTTTCGCCTGATTCATGGCATCGCCCAGAGGCTCGTGTTCAATCAGGGCTTCCGCTCGCTCAACGATGCTTTGTTTAAGGGCTTCGTTTTTCTTGCGCTCGGTATCCAACGGCGCCTCAAGCTGTTTCAGCAAGTCGTCGAATCGTTTCTGAGCCGGGCGATTATCCCGAAATTCCACGGGCCAGGCCGCTTTCCACTCTTCACGTGCGGTCTGATGTATGCGTTCAGCCGCTTTCCAGTCAATACTGCTCCAATCAGCGTTGTCGAGGAACGTACCCAACTGATCGCAAATCGCCTTTCGGGTTTCCAGGTTTGCCTGTTTTAGCCCGGACTTGGCAGAGAAATAGGCCTTGCAGGGTTCATAGGCCTGATCAGAGGCCTGCTTGAACCGTGACCACAGGTCACGATCGGAAGAGCCGCCCAAGCCCCGCCACTCGTTCTGCAGTTCCTTGATGCGCTCGGCCTTGGCTTCCGGTTCCATGGGCTGATTGGCCAGGTATTCCATCTGTTCGCACAGCGACTCCTGTTTCGGGCGCGTTGCAAAGCCCTGCCAGTCGGTCAGCTCGCGAAGCTGGCCGCCGAGCAGGTGCATTCTTGGTTGCAGTGATTTGCCATGGCGATGATCGAGGCCTTTTGCGAGTTGTTGTGCTGCCTTGAAGTGTTGACGGGACTCCTTCAACTGCTTGGCGTCGAGAGCTTCCTCCAACTTATCCAGCACTTGCCGAAGCGAATAAGCCATGGCTTTGTGTTCTTCAGAGTCTGGTTTGTCGGTTTTTGCAGGGCGGGGTTTTCCTGCAATGCGGTTCAGAGCATCCAGCACAGTGGGGCGCCGGAAATCGCGGGGCCAGTCGACACTTTCCAGTATCGCACTGGCTTGATCGGTCAGCTTGCTATCATCGGTGTCACTGCTGTCGGTGGCCTGCAATGCAGCGATCTCGTCGCGGTGCTGGCCCAGGCGCTTGACTGCGGATATATAACTCCGCAGCGACTGCATCAGGTTCTCATAGGTTTTCTGTTCCTGTTTCTCCACCTGGGCGTCCCGGGTGGCTTCCAGCCAGCGGTTTTCCTGGGTTTTCTGCAAGGCATCCAGGGAGGCCAGAGAGGGTTCCAGGTCCGGATCCTGATGTTTCAGTTCGTCAAGGGTGTCTTCCAGTAAGGACAGCGTTTCCGCCCGTTGGCTTTTTTGCTCTTGCTGATGCCTGAGCTGATCCTTTTCGGCCTGCATCTCGCGCAGCCGTTCGCGGCATTTGTGAACAGCCTGTAGGAACTCTGTGGTTTGTTGCTGTGAGGCCTGAGCTTCCACATCAGCCCATTTCTGAAGGAGGGCGTCCAGGCGCGCCTCAAATAATTTCGTGTCGTCGCTACGGGCCTGCTCAACCGCGTGGCGCACGATGGTTTGAATGGTTTCGGCCAGTTTTCGTTGTCGATCTTCGTCGTCGCGAATACGTTGCAGCTTCTGGCGAACGATTTGATAGACACCTTTGTCCTTGCCTTTGGCAAGCTTCTGGACGCGCTGCAGGGTGGTTTTTTCAGTCAGTGCTTCCGCGGCCTCGCTGCGTATACCCGCTGTCAGGCCGCCAATGGCCAGTTCCTCGAGCTCGCCTTCGGTCGGGTTGGCTTTTAGTGCTTTTGCCTGCAGCTCTCGCTGGTCATCCTGCCTGGTTGTCCTGTCGGCCTCTTCTTTCGTGGCTTCCTTGCGAGCGGTAACGGCAGTCGCGGTTGCCTTGCGATTTCCAAACAGTTTCTGGATGAATGCGGCCATGGGGTTATCCTTTGATATTGAAACCAGTTCCCGGTGTCGGCAAAGTAAGCAGGCACCAGCCATCGGCGTTCTCCGGAGCTCCGGGTGCCGGGTACGTCAGCTGATCGATCCATGAAATTGAATGGTCAGCTGTATTAGGTGGGGGCTAGTCTAGCGTTTTGTCGGCATTTTCGGGAAGAGTCTGAATGGGAAAAGCATCAAATCCGGAAGATCAGGACCACAAGGCGCGTTCTGCCGCGCTGCGTCTGCTCGCCCGACGGGAACACAGCCGTTTGGAGCTCGCTCTGAAGCTCAAGCAGAGGAAGATCGAATCGGATGTGATTGAACAGGTTCTGGACGACTATGAAGCCGAAGGTTGGTTGTGTGATGAGCGATTCGCGGAGGTCTACGCCCGGCAGCGGATGGATCTGGGCTATGGACCGCTAAGAATACAGGCTGAACTCCAGCAAAGGGGCATCCAGGAGACGCCGCTCTGCGTCAGGGCGATGAATGACACGGACTGGTCCGATCGGGCGACGTCGCTTCGGGAAAAACGATTCGGGCTCTGCGATATTCGCGATGACTGGGATGAAAAGGCCCGTCAGGCTCGCTTTCTTGCCCGTCGGGGGTTTTCCTCGGAACACGTGGAAAACGCGCTTGATCAGAGGCTATAGCGTTGGTGGAACGAAACCGAGTTCCTCTGGCAGCGACGCCCTGATGTCGCTGTTGTTTCCCTCTCCATTGTCGGGCCCGACGATCTTCTCCATACCCTCCAGCTCTTTAAACCAGGGCTTTTCCTCCGATTCCGCTACCTCTGTGGGTTCCGTGAGCCAGGCCAGGAAATCGTAGTAGCGGCGTATATTCTGAACGTAGATTACCGGCTCGTGCCCCCTGGCATAGCCAAACCGCGTCTTGGAATACCATTCCTTCTGGGCCAGCAGTGGCAGGAATTCCTTGACGTCCATCCAGCGGTCAGGATTTCTGCCGGCACCCTCGGTCAGCCTGCGGGCATCTTCCACATGGCCCCAGCCAACGTTGTAGGAGGCGAGGGCAAACCAGGTTCGGTCCGGTTCCGGAATGCGATCTGGGACCCGGCTGTGTACGATCGTGAAATATTTGGCGCCACCCTGGATGCTTTCCTCGGCATCGAGACGATTGTTGATACCAATATGGCTGGCTGTGTTCCGCGTTAACATCATCAGTCCGCGAACACCGGTAGGAGAGACAGCATTGGGGCGCCAGTGGGATTCCTGGTAGCCCATTGCGGCCAACAGTCGCCAATCCAGGTCGTAGGTCGTGGCGTAATCGCGGAACAGGCTTTCGTATTTAGGCAGTCGGTTTTCGACGTGATGGACAAAGGTTCGCGCGCCAACGTAGTCCAGGCGGTCGAGATGACCATAAAACCGCTCGGAAATATGTGCCAGAGTGCCGTCTTCCCGCAGCTTGTGAATAAACTGTTCGGCGGCATTTGCCAGGCTCTGGTCCTGCTCATTGGGAAAGAGCCACAGTAATGGCTCAGCCTCTCCGAGGCTGAACGCGCTCTTCACCATCGGGAAGAATACATGGTTCAACTCGAGCTCATTGGAAGACACGATGGCCAGCGGGAACTCGCCGGATTCCACCCGTGAGAGGATGCCAGCGGCGTCCAGACCGGCGTGCATGGTCCACTGAAGGCCGCTGTTGTTGGCACTGAACTGTTCCAGTTGATGTTCGTGATTGCTGTCCGCCACCAGGTGGATAGTCTGTCCCTCCAGATCTTCCAGGGAGTCCGGGCGGTCAACTTCGCGGTTATAGACCACGACGGATTCGGCTTCGATGCCGTTGGCAACCTTTTGGTAACGCTGCTGAAAATCAGGGCGCGAGGAAAGTCCTGCCAGACCGATGTGGGCATAGTCCTGATCAAGTATCGACAGCACGCTGGTGTTGTCCTTCGCGACGCGAACCTTGAGTTCAACGCCCAGATCCTCTGCGAACAGGCGCGCCAGTTCGTAGTCATATCCGGTGGGGCCGTCACGGCCTTCAAAATAAACCGAGGGGGCATTCCGGGTAATAATGTGAAGCACTCCCTCAGAACGGATTTCCTGAAGAGTGCTTGGCCTTGAACATCCTGCAACTGTCAGGATTATTGACAGTAGGCAGGTGTATTTCGCGATGGCCGTGTACGGCTGACGACGGTTTTTAGGCAAATTCCTGAACTCCCTTGATGCAGGACGCTGAGTGTTACGGTAGATCCCCTGATGTCCGATCACTCCCTGCTACCTCGCTCGCACTTCTTGCGTTACCAAATAAGCAGCAAGTGGCATGCCAGCGCAGCTTTGGTGAGTTTAACCGATGTTCACTCAATACGGAGCCTCCCTGGCTCATCTGTAATGATCCCCGGTCACCCCGGGGTGGTCAATGAAGCTGCTCAATTAATGTGCAAAACAATGTAAATTATAGCGGTCGGTTTATAACCTTTTGACGCTGTATCCCGGTGTCTGTTTCAAGTATCATTGCGGCCTTTCAGATGGCCGGCCTTTTCCTGTTTACGTTGTACTCCGTCGGTACGGAACACAGGATGCTGCACCGGCTCCCAGTCTCGCGCGTACAGGTTTTGATCATGCTTGAACTTCGCGGCGCTCCCGCGCTCTCGCCCTTTCGTTCCCGCAAGCTGCATACCCGCATCCAGGACGTCGTGCCTGCGGTGGAACATGTGTATGCCGAGTTCATGCACTTTACGGATCTGGAGTTCCCACTGTCCGAATCCGATCAGGCGGTACTTGATCGCCTGCTGGCATACGGTCCCAGCGTTCCCGCCGAGGAGCCTGATGGCGTCCTTTTCCTGGTGGTTCCGCGTCCGGGTACCCTTTCACCCTGGTCAAGCAAGGCGACGGACATCGCCCGCAACTGTGGCTTGCGGCAGATTCGTCGGATTGAGCGGGGCATCGCCTATTACGTGAAAGCCAACCGCAAGCTGAGCCTCGAGCAGCGGGAGAAGATTGCGGGGTTGCTCCACGACCGCATGACCCAGAAAGTTTTCCACGAGATGGGCGGTGCGGAATTGTTGTTCCATACCGACGAGCCGCGCACCCTTAACCGGGTTCCCGTGCTTTCTGGCGGGCGGCAGGCACTGGTAGATGCCAATCGTTCACTGGGCCTGGCGCTGGCGGAAGACGAGATCGATTACCTGGTAAAGTCTTTCTCGGACCTGGAGCGTGATCCCACCGACGTCGAGTTGATGATGTTCGCGCAGGCCAACTCGGAACATTGCCGCCACAAGATTTTCAACGCCTCCTGGGATATTGACGGCGAAGGGCAGGAAAAATCCCTGTTTGCGATGATTCGCAATACCTTTGAGATGAACAGCGAGGGCGTGCTTTCCGCTTATAAGGACAATGCGTCGGTCATTGCCGGCAGCCGTGGGGGACGTTTCTTCCCCGAGCCGGAAACCGGTGTCTATCGCTATCATGAGGAAGATATTCATATCCTGATGAAAGTGGAAACTCACAACCATCCGACCGCGATAGCGCCGGCGGCCGGTGCTGCAACCGGTTCTGGTGGTGAGATCCGTGATGAAGGGGCAACCGGGCGTGGCTCCAAGCCAAAGGCGGGCCTTAGCGGGTTCACCGTGTCCAACCTTAATCTTCCGGATGATCCGCAGCCCTGGGAGATCGGTTACGGTAAGCCGGAACGAATTGCCTCTCCCCTGGATATCATGATTGAAGGTCCGATTGGTGGCGCTGCCTTCAACAATGAATTCGGCCGTCCCAATCTCGCCGGCTATTTCCGGACCTTCGAGGAAGCGGTGCCCGGTGCCGGTGGCGAAGAGGTGCGTGGCTATCACAAACCCATCATGATCGCCGGCGGCCTGGGTAATATCCGGGCGAGCCATGTGGAGAAAGGCAATATTCCGGTTGGTGCCAAGTTGATCGTCCTTGGCGGCCCGTCCATGTTGATTGGTCTGGGTGGCGGTGCTGCGTCGTCCATGGATTCCGGTTCCAGCAACGAGAACCTGGACTTTGCGTCAGTGCAACGGGATAACCCGGAAATGGAACGTCGCTGCCAGGAGGTGATTGACCGGTGCTGGCAAATGGGCGACGACAATCCCATATGCTTTATTCATGACGTGGGGGCAGGCGGTCTGTCCAACGCCATGCCGGAGCTGGTCAAGGACGGTGGCCGAGGCGGCCGTTTCGAACTGCGTGACATTCCCAGCGACGAGCCTGGCATGTCGCCCCTGGAAATCTGGTGCAACGAGTCCCAGGAACGTTACGTGATGGCCGTGGCGCCGGAAAACCTGGAACAGTTTGATGCGCTTTGCCGCCGTGAGCGCTGCCCTTATGCGGTGATTGGTGAAGCGACCGAAGCCCACCATCTCGAACTCGGGGATTCCTATTTCGACGACCGCCCGGTTGATCTGCCGATGGACGTTCTGTTCGGCAAACCGCCCCGCATGCACCGCAGCGTTTCGCGTTCTTCATTCACCAAACCCATGTTTGATTCCACCAGAATCGATCTCAACGACGCGGTAGATCGTGTGCTGAGACTGCCGTCCGTAGGCTCCAAGAGTTTCCTGATTACCATTGGTGACCGGACCATCACCGGGCTTGTCGCGAGGGACCAGATGGCGGGCCCATGGCAGGTGCCTGTCAGTGACGTGGCGGTTACCTCGTCGTCTTTTGATGTGAAGGCCGGCGAAGCCATGGCCATGGGGGAGCGCACGCCGGTTGCGGTTATCGATGCACCGGCATCCGGACGCATGGCAGTGGGTGAAGTGATTACCAACCTGGCGGCCGCCCCCGTCGCCAAACTGTCGGATATTCGGCTGTCCGCCAACTGGATGGCTGCGGCAGGGCATCCTGGTGAGGACGAGAACCTTTACGAAACCGTTCGCGCGGTTGGTATGGAGCTTTGTCCTGCACTGGGTATCACCATTCCGGTGGGCAAGGATTCCATGTCCATGAAGACGGTCTGGGAAGAGGATGGCGGCGAGCAAAAGAGTGTTACGGCACCCTTGTCGCTTATCATCAGCGGTTTCGCACCGGTGACGGACGTGGACAGGACATTGACCCCTCAACTGGCCACCGATGCCGGGGAGACGGATCTGATCCTGGTTGATCTTGCTGCGGGACAGAATCGCCTGGGTGGTTCCGCACTGGCGCAGGTTTACCGGCAGGTGGGTGCGGTGGCACCGGACCTGGACGACCCAGAGGACATCAAGGCGTTTTTCGCGGTTATTCAGGGTCTCAATGGCGACGGCAAGCTACTGGCGTACCATGATCGTTCGGATGGTGGCCTGTTCGTAACGCTGGCTGAGATGAGCTTTGCCGGCCACACCGGTATCGACATCAAACTGGATGGTCTTGCGGAAGAGACGTCCCAGTTCGCTCGTGAGCTCTTTAATGAGGAGCTTGGCGCCGTGATCCAGGTTCGTCGGGAGGATACCGGGTTTGTACTGCAGCAGTTTTCGGCCGCGGGTCTTGGTGACCATACTTCGGTGATCGGTACCGTCAACCAGGACGACCACATTCGCTATACCTTTGAGGGGCAGGCGGTTATATCCCGGCCGCGGGCGGATCTACAGCGTCTTTGGGCGGAAACCAGCTACCGCGTGCAGTCGCTCCGTGACAACGCTGATTGCGCTCAGGAGGAGTTCGACAACCTGCTGGACAGCAGTGATCCGGGGCTTCATGCGGAACTTACGTTCGACATCAATGACGATATATCCGCGCCATACATCAACAAAGGGGCCAAGCCCCGAGTGGCGGTGTTGCGGGAGCAGGGTGTTAATGGGCAGGTTGAAATGGCGGCCGCCTTTGACCGTGCCGGCTTCGAGTCTGTGGATGTTCACATGAGCGACCTGCTCTCTGGCCGTGTTTCCCTGGAAGGATTCAACAGCCTGGTAGCCTGTGGTGGCTTCTCTTACGGGGACGTCCTGGGTGCAGGTGAGGGCTGGGCCAAGTCTATCCTGTTCAATGATCGGGTTCGCGATCAGTTTGCAGCATTCTTCAACCGCCAGGACACCTTGGCGCTTGGCGTATGTAATGGTTGTCAGATGTTGTCCAACCTGCACGAACTGATTCCCGGCAGTGAAGACTGGCCACGCTTCGTACGAAACCAGTCGGAGCAGTTCGAAGCCCGATTGGTGATGGCGGAGGTGCCCCCTTCTCCGTCGGCTTTCATGGAGGGCATGGCCGGTTCCAGGATGCCGATAGCGGTTGCCCATGGTGAGGGCAGGGCTGAGTTCCCGGCCGGAACGTCTGCAGAGCAACTGAGTGATAGCGAACTGATTGCGCTACGCTACGTGGATAACCGCGGCGAGGTCACCACACGTTACCCATGGAACCCCAACGGATCCGAGGCGGGCATAACCGGAGTTACCACACGGGATGGACGGGTCACTATCCTCATGCCCCATCCCGAGCGTGTATTCAGAACCTCCCAGCTTTCGTGGCACCCTGCCGATTGGGGGGAAGACGCGCCATGGATTCGAATGTTCCGTAATGCGAGGCGTTGGTTCAGCTAGGCCATAGCCTGATCTAAAAAAGCCGGCCCGGGACGCACCATAAAGGTGACTCATCCAGGGCCGGCTTTTTTGTTTTTGGCGACGGGAGTTTCCAAGGATTTTCAAGGGAAATTTTTGTTTATAAGTGCGAAAATCCCCTTGACTCAAACGGTTTATGCACATTCCTGGTGCCACGCTGTGCGCAATGTGTACAAAGCACTGGGTTTAGGTTCATTTTTTGTTCGACAACTATAACTACATGAAATAAAAGGAATTAATTAAGTAGGTGAATTTGTCGCCAATTTAACGAAAGTGCAGTAATTCCGGGGGATGGGGACATGTTCCCAAAAACTTTCCCCAGAGTTATCCACAGATTCTGTGGGTAAGTGTCTAAATGCTTAATCTGTACAAAAATTATCCGTTGGAAGGGTGTCGGAGTGGCCTGATTCTGTTCTGACACAACGGTGTTCAAGGGAGGATCTGACGAATGTACAAGATGTGTTATTTCGTGCCTGAGAGTCATCTTGAAACGACCAAAAGCGCCCTGTTCGAGGTGGGTGCCGGGCGTATCGGCGATTACGACTGCTGTGCCTGGCAATGTAAAGGTCAGGGGCAGTTTCGTCCGCTTGATGGCAGCCAGCCTTTTCTGGGCCAGACCGGGGAAATTGAGCGGGTGGACGAATTCCGCGTTGAGCTGGTATGCAAGGACGACCTTATTCAGGCGGCACTTCAAGCGTTGAAACAGGCGCATCCATACGAAGAGCCCGCCTACGAGGTGTTTCGTATGGAAGCGCTGTAGCGGCGGCCAGGCGTGGATATTTAGGCGCGAGGCCCCATCCGGTATCGAATGTCGTCCACATGGACAGGGAAGTGCTCATTGCGTACGTCTTCCACATAAAGCTCGAGGGTGCGACGAACCGTGGGGAACGACAGTTCATCCCACGGAATGTCCTCCAGCGCAAACAGCTGGGTTTCCAGCGATTCCTCGCCGGCCCCGAAGTCTTCGCTGGTGAGGGTGGCGCGATAGAACATGTGCACCTGATCGATGTGTGGCACATGAATGATGGTGTAGAGGTTGTCCACCGTCACTTCCGCAAGCGCCTCTTCCCGGGTTTCCCTGGTGGCCGCTTCGAGGGTGGTTTCCGAGTTTTCCATGAAGCCTGCAGGCAGCGTCCAGTAACCATAGCGCGGCTCGATAGCCCGGCGGCATAGCAAAACCCTTCCTTTCCAGACAGGAACCGTACCGGCGACGATGCGGGGATTCTGGTAATGTATGGTTTCACAACTGATGCACACGTAGCGGTGGCGATTGTCGCCCTGGGGGATGCGCTGTTCGACAGGATGGCCGCATGTGCTGCAGTATTTCATCTGTTTCACCATATACTGGACAAATGTGTGTTGGTAGCAAGTGTAACTATCTGCGCTGCCGGTGTCTCATTCAACAGTCAGAAGTCTTAACGGAGCCGTGTTTTGCGCGATCTTCTCACCAAACGCCTGTCAGGCTATGTACCCCGTTTGTTGACATTGGATTACCCCGAAGCAGCCGTGCTCGTCCCGGTCACCAATGACCATGGAAACCCTGAAATCGTGTTTACCCTGAGGTCAGAAAACCTGAGTACTCACCGGGGGCAGGTGTCTTTTCCCGGCGGGCGGCGGGACCCGGAAGACCATTCCCTGGCCGACACCGCGCTGCGCGAGACTCACGAGGAAATCGGACTGCCACCCGACCAGGTGGAACTGATTGCGCCGCTGAGCCAGGTAATGTCGCTGCATCAGATTCTGGTAACACCTTACGTTGGGGTGATACCCGGCGATCACCCCCTGCAAGCTAACCCGGCGGAAATCGATAGTATCTTCCGGGTGCCCGTTGAATTTTTCCTGGACGACAATCGAGAGCGCACAGACCCGCTCAACTTCCTCAACAATACCTTTTATGTGCCCTGTTATCGTTGGGAACGCTATCAGATATGGGGCCTGTCTGCGGTCGTTCTGGTGGATTTCCTCAATGCGGTCTATGACGCCGGTATTGATTTGCTGGAGCCGCCTCCTAAGCGCTGATTAGCGTCCCCCGAACACTCCGTTCCAGTTCTCATCCCCTCTTTTTTCGCTTTTGTCAGCTGGCCTATTGCTGGGGGCCGCTGATGTTTCGTGCGCCTATGGATGCTCAAATATTAGACCAAGGTCTAATATGTTTATAAAACGATCAGGTATTACATGGTGAATACTGTATGCAAACGACAAAAAGGAGTTACGTCGTGAGGTGTGACCAATGAAAAAAATTCAAACCGAGAAGAACCTGCCGGAGCTGATTTACGACTCTGTGGTCAATGCCATTGTCGAAGGCTTGCTTAAGCCGGGTGAGCGCGTCACACAGGAGACACTGGCCGAGAGACTCGATGTTTCGCGGTTGCCGGTAAGCCAGGCTATGCAGCGTCTGCGTGACGACGGGTTTCTGTCAGCGGTAGGGCGTCGGGGCCTGATGGTGTCGGTGCTTGATGAAAGTTTTGTGTCGCAGCTGTACGAGTTCCGGTGTGGGATCGATCTGGTGAGTGCCGGGCTTGCGGCCCAGCGAGTGGATGCCGGGGCGCGAAAGCGAGGTGAGGACATCATTGCCGAAGGTTTCGCGGCAGGGAAAGCACACGACCTCCCTGCTTTGATCGATGCTGACATGCGCTTTCACGGTTTCATCTACGAGCTGGCGGGCAACACCTTCATCCTTGATTCAATGGAGGCGCACTGGAACCACGTAAGGCGCGTCATGAGTGACATTCTCATTGTCGAAAAAAACCAGAAACAGATCTGGGAAGAGCACGAGGCAATACTGAACGCGGTATTGGCTGGTGATGCACGGACTGCCGAAGCACTTGCCAGAGAGCATGTGGAAACCGCATCAAAATGGCTTCAGAAAGAAATTCAAGTTTGCCGTGAACCCCTGAAAAGAAGTGGGAGCACGAATATTTAATCCAAGGAGAATGCGATGCAAAACAATGACAAAAACGCAGCTGTGATTCGGGTAATGTTGGCGAAGATCGGTCTCGACGGTCACGATCGCGGCATTAAAGTGGTCGCGCGTGCACTACGTGATGCCGGCATGGACGTGGTCTACACCGGACTGCATCGCACACCGGAGGAGGTCGTGGACGCTGCCATTCAGGAAGACGTGGATATCCTCGGCATCAGCCTGCTGTCCGGTGCGCACATGCACATTTTCCCCAAGGTACTGGAGCTTCTGAAAGACAAGGAAGCCGAAGACATGATCGTTGCCGGTGGCGGTGTCATCCCCGACGACGATGTCAAAGAACTCTACCAGATGGGCGTCCACAAGATTCTCCTTCAGGACACTCCGCCACAAGAAATCATTGATTCGTTCCGGCAGATGGTCGCAGATCGAGGTTCCCGATAGTCAGGGCCGTGGCCGCAGATTTCCTCAGACGACAACCAATAACAAGATCAGGAGTCTCCGATGGAAGAGTGGAATTTTCCCCCCAATTATCGCAACGACTATTTTCCGGACGCGAACAGCCCCTACTGGTTCCGGGACCGGGAGACGATGGACCCGGAAAAACGCGATGAATTGATTGTTGCGCGCATCCGCGAGGTGATGGCCTATGCCTACGACCACTCGCCGTTCTATCAGCGCAAATGGGACGAGGCCGGTATAAAAGCCAATGACATTCGTACCCTCGCAGACTTTGAGGAAGTGCCTGTCGTCACCAAACAGGAGTTGCGAGATTCCCAGGCGAAAAATCCGCCTTTCGGCGATTACCTCTGCTGCCCCGAAAGCGACATCCACCATATTCACGGTACTTCCGGTACCACCGGCCGACCTACCGCCTTTGGCATTTCCCGACGTGACTGGGAAACCATTGCCAACAATCATGCCCGGATTATGTGGGGTATGGGGTTGCGCCCCGGTGACACGGTGTTTGTGGCAGCGATCCTGAGCCTTTACATGGGGTCATGGGGGGCGTTGATGGGGGCTGAAAGACTGGGGTGCAAAGCTTTTCCCTTCGGCGCTGGTGCGCCCGGGATGACCGCTCGAGCGGTAACCTGGCTCGGAATGATGAAACCTGCCGGGCTGTATTCAACACCGTCATACGCGTTAAGGCTGGCAGAAGTGGCCCGCGAGGAAGGGGTGGATCCGAGAGAATTCGGTATCAAGGTGCTGTTTTTCTCTGGTGAACCGGGTGGCTCTATTCCGTCGATCCGGGACAAGATTCAGGGTATCTACGGTGCCAAGGTAGTTGACTGCGGAACCATGGCGGAGCTGACGCCCTGGATGCACGCCTCTGGCAGCGCAGAGACCGAGGGCATGCTGCTTTGGCAGGACATGGTCTACACCGAAGTGGCGGACCCCAACACCCTTCGCCGGGTGCCATACGGCGATCAGGGAACGCCGATCTACACCCATCTCGAGAGAACGTCCCAGCCGATGATCCGGATGGTGTCCGGCGATCTGACTCATTGGGTGATGGAAGACAATCCTTGTGGTCGTACCTATCCCAGACTGCCGAAAGGCATCTACGGCCGGATCGATGACATGTTCCAGATACGCGGTGAAAACGTGTATCCCAGCGCCATTGCGGAAGTTCTGGAAGGCCTTTCCGGTTATGGCGGTGAGCACCGGATCATCATTTCACGGGGCGGCTCTATGGATGAGTTGGCTGTCAAAGCGGAGTTTAACCAGGAGGTCGCTGGCAGGGGGCCGGAAGCGGTCAGATCCCTGGGTGAGAAGGCGGAGGCTGAACTGAGCCGAGTGCTGGGTGTGCGGGCACGGGTTGTCATGGTTGACCCAGAAACCTTCCCTCGTACTGACTTCAAAGCCCAGCGTGTCGTTGACGACCGGGACCTTTACCAGAGCCTCAACCAGAAGCAAGGGGGTTAAATGATTAACCGCATACCCTCGATGAAGCTCGCTGAACGCGTGCGGGAAGGACATCTTCGCGCTATCGCCCGGTTGATTACCCGTGTTGAAAACGGCGGTGACGCTGAGGTGCGCGAAGCCCTGGCGGAGCTTTACAAAGCGACTGGCAACGCCCATGTGGTGGGCATTACCGGTGTGCCGGGAGCAGGGAAATCCACCCTTGTCACGCAACTGGTCCAGGAGTACCGGGCCAGCGGCCGCAAGGTTGGCGTGGTTGCTATTGATCCTTCCAGCCCGTATTCCGGCGGTGCGATCCTCGGTGACCGTATTCGCATGGGCGACCTTGTGTCCGACCCAGGTGTTTTCATCCGCAGCATGGCTACCCGGGGAACCCTGGGCGGTCTTGCCAGGCCAGCCCTGGATGCGGTTGACCTTCTGGATGCCGGCGGCTTTGACGTGGTCCTGATCGAGACGGTCGGGGTGGGGCAGGACGAGGTCGATATTGTCCGCGCCGCCCACACGACCGTGGTCGTCAACGCGCCCGGGCTGGGCGACGACATTCAGGCCATCAAGGCTGGCGTTCTGGAAATCGCCGATGTCCATGTGGTGAGCAAGGCCGACCGGCCGGATGCCAACAAAACCATTCAGGAACTCAAGGCCATGCTGATGATGAGCCTGGAGCCGGGCGAGGGAATCTGGCGGGTGCCGGTGGTGCCGACCAGTTCCGAAAAGCATAGCGGCTTTAAAGAGTTGATGGCCGCCATTGATCGCCACGCGGAACACCTGGAAAAAAGTGGCGAGATCACCCAACGGCGGCACCAGATTGCGTTAACGCGGGTGGTGAAGGTTGCGGAAGAGATTGTCCGGGATAATTTTGCACGTGACAGCAGGTCGCAGACCGAAGAGCTGCTCAAGAAGGTTACCCAGCGCGAACTGGACCCCCATGGAGCCGCGGTGACCTTGTTAAAAGCCATGAAGGAGACTATTCATGAAGCGCACTGACCAGTATGACCCAGCTGCACTGAAGCACATTGAGAAAGAGTTTGATCAGTGGGAACAGAACGAAGTGTCGTCCTTTATCAAGCGGGCGCCGGAGAGCAAACCGGAGTACGTCACTGCGTCTGGAATGCCGACGAAACGCACCTACACACCATTGGATGTCAAAAACACCCCCTTCGAGGACATTGGTTTTCCCGGGCAGTATCCCTTTACCCGGGGGCCGTACCCCACCATGTATCGGGGCAGGAACTGGACCATGCGCCAGATTGCCGGCTTCGGTACGGCTAGAGAAACCAACGGTCGCTTCAAGTACCTGATCGCCCAAGGGCAGACCGGCCTGTCGATCGACTTCGATATGCCGACCCTGATGGGCTACGACTCCAGCCATGCCATGAGCCAGGGTGAGGTAGGTCGTGAAGGCGTTGCCATTGACACCCTTGCTGACATGGAGGAATTGTTCGACGACATCGATCTGACCAAGATCTCGGTATCCATGACCATCAATCCGTCAGCCTGGATTCTCTACGCCATGTACATCGCCCTGGCGCAGAAGCGGGGATACGATCTCAATGACCTGTCGGGCACCATCCAGAACGACATTCTCAAGGAGTACATCGCCCAGAAGGAATGGATATTCCCGGTGCGGCCGTCGGTTCGCCTGGTGCGAGACTGCATTCAGTACGGCTCCGAAAACATGAAGCGGTACAACCCCATCAACATCTCCGGCTATCACATTTCTGAGGCCGGTTCGACGGCGGTCCAGGAAGTGGCGTATACCATGGCGACCACCATGGAGTATGTCAGGACCGCCATAGACGCGGGTGTGGATGTGAACGACTTCGGGCCGCGGCTGTCCTTTTTCTTCGTCAGCCAGGCGGATTTCTTCGAGGAGATTGCCAAGTTCCGCGCAGCCCGTCGCGTGTACGCCAAAATCATGCGAGAAAAGTTTGGCGCCACGAAACCGGAAGCCAGCCGGCTTCGTTTTCACGCCCAGACTGCCGCGGCAACCCTGACCAAACCGCAGTACACCATCAACCCGATCCGTACCGCGCTTCAGGCACTTTCTGCGGTACTGGGTGGCGCCCAATCCCTGCACACCAACGGCATGGATGAAGCCTTCGCCATTCCAACGGAAGAGGCGATGCGTATCGCCCTGCGGACCCAGCAGATCATCGCTTACGAGACCAACATCACCCAGGTGGTGGACCCGTTGGGTGGCTCCTACTACGTCGAGAATCTTACCGATGAGATCGAGAAGGAAGTCTGGAAGATTATCGATGAAGTTGAGGAACTCGGAGGCACGCTTCAGTGCATCGATGATGGTTACTTTCAGAGAGGCATCTCCGATTCCGCCTACGATTTTGCCTTGCGTAAGGCCAGTGGTGAGCGGCCGGTTATCGGTGTCAACATGTTCGTGCAGGACGAAGAGGATGTCGAGATCGAAACCCATCCCCACGATCCGGAAACAGAACGCCGGCAGATTGAACGCGTGAACCGGGTCAAGGACAATCGCGACGAGGAAAAAGTCCAGAGTATGCTCAGGCAACTGAAAGAGCAGGCCGAGGATGAGTCGGCCAATCTCATGCCCATCACCATTGAGTTGGTGAAAGAGGGCGCCTCGATGGGCGATATTGTTGAAACCCTGAAAGGGATATGGGGAACCTATCGCGAAAAACCTGTAATCTGACCGGCTTCGGATACTGACAGAACCGGTTCACGGGAGAGATGAATGGTCAGGCTCACCAAGATCTATACGAAAACCGGAGACAAGGGCGATACCGGTCTTGGCGACGGTAGTCGCGTCGCCAAGCATGACCTGCGTGTGGAGGCCTACGGCACAGTGGATGAGGCCAACGCAGTGATTGGTCTCGCGCGGCTGCATGTGGACGGCGAACTGGACGTTATACTGGCACGCATCCAGAACGATCTGTTCGATGTCGGGGCGGATCTGTGCACCCCGATCGTCGAAAACCCGAAATACCCGCCACTGAGGCTTGCCGAGGGCAAGACCGTTGAGCTTGAGCAGGAGATCGACCGGTTCAATGCGGATATTCCGTCGCTTCGCTCCTTTATCCTGCCCGCGGGCAATGCAGCCGCAACGCACCTACACCATGCGCGTACCGTGACGCGGCGGGCTGAGCGAATCATTGCGCACCTGCAGGAGGAGCAGAACATCAGCCGGTTGGTTCTGGAATACATGAACCGGCTGTCCGATTTACTCTTCGTCCTTGCCAGGCACGCGAATAACCAGGGTAAGGACGATGTGCTTTGGGTGCCGGGTAAATAATGCTAGCCCACGAGCAGGGCACTGAAGCGTGAGTTTGTCGACGCCTGAGCATGGTGGCCGACTACGCGCCGCTGCGAAGACGCGGGGAATCCCGTTGGGTCAATGGCTGGACCTGTCCACCGGTATCAATCCGCATGGGTGGCCTGTTCCGGCGATCCCGGACGAGGTCTGGCGTCGCCTGCCGGAGCCTGATGATGGCCTGGAGCACCTTGTCAGGCAGTGGGTGGGTGCGCCGAAGCTTGCCGCATGTATGGCCCTGGCCGGCAGCCAGGCGGCAATTATGCATTTGCCCCGTCTACGACAGCCTTGCCGGGTTGGTGTGCCGTCGCCAGGTTATCAGGAGCATGGTCACAACTGGGCCGTTGCCGGCCATCGCGTGATCGAGATTGGCAACGATCTGCGAGAGGACGATGACGAAAGCTGGCTGGATGAACTGGACGTGCTGGTGTGGATCAATCCAAACAATCCCACTGGCCAGGCTGTTGAGCCGGGCCGATTGCTGGGCTGGCATCAGCGGCTTCAGCGTCGTGGCGGGTGGCTGATTGTGGACGAAGCGTTCGTCGATGCCACCCCGGAGCTCAGTGTGGGGAATGCGACCGACTTACCCGGTCTTGTCGTCCTGAGATCCCTGGGGAAGTTTTTCGGCCTGGCGGGCTTGCGGGCCGGAGCTGCGGTGGGAGACCCGGATATTATTCGCCGATTGCGCGCAATGATCGGGCCCTGGTCAATCAGCGGCCCCGCGCGATCAGTCATGGGCCAGGCGCTGGCGGACACCCAATGGCAAGCTGCGACGATAGAGCGACTGCACAGTGAAAGCCAGCGGTTGGCGGACTGCCTGTCGAAGCATGGCTTTGAAGGAGCTTCTGGAACGGCGCTTTTTAGGTACGTTCGGCATGACCGGGCGGCGGACATTGCAGACGAGCTCGCACGGCGGGGAATCCTCGTTCGGGAGTTTGAGAATCCTGCAGCGCTGCGTTTTGGATTGCCCGGTTCGGAACCGGAATGGACCCGGTTAGACCAGGCGCTGTATTTAAGCCATCTGTATTGATTTAGCACATAAGGGCTGCTAGTTTGGCGCCCGATTCGATGAACACCGTGTTCAGGTAACGCTTTTTTGCGGTATCCCCGCCGGAAAGCGTAAAACGGGAAGTCGGTTAAAGTCCGACGCTGCCCCCGCAACGGTAAGCGAGCTAAAGGCAATCGAAAAAAGCCACTGTGCGTCATGCATGGGAAGGTGATTGCCCCGGACCGGCCCATCGGCTGATCCACTCGCAAGCCCGGAGACCGGCCTGAATACACACCGGAAGTTGCGGAGGGCGACGGCGGTGGGAGAGTTGCGTCGGTCTCACACCCGTACCCTGACTCGTATCCTGCCTCCCCAATCTCATACTCAAACTCCGCAACACAATAACCATCACGCGGGTGCGCGTGGTTTGCCAGCGAGTGTTGATTATGAGTGATCTGAAATCCGTGCCGGTTCTGTTGTTCGGCCTACCCTTCGTTTTCCTGCCAGTTTCCGACGCACTGGCCGATGAGGAGTATACCGTTGCTGCCCTTGATCCCATTGTTGTAACGGCTACGCTCGGCCCGAAGACCCGGGGCGAGAGTGACTCCTCTGTCACTGTAATTGATGACGAAGATATCCAGCGCCTGCAGCCCCAGACATTTGAGGAGCTGCTGGTGGGCCAGCCTGGTCTGGACATTACCAGCAATGGTTCTTTTGGTAAGAACATCAGCGTTTTCACCCGGGGTACCGGCAGTGAATCCACTGTATTCCTGGTGGATGGTGTGCGCCTTCGCTCCGCCACTACCGGCAGTACCGCCTGGCAATATTTTCCACCACAGATGGTGGAGCGGGTAGAAATTGTTCGTGGCTCCCGCAGTAATCTCTACGGGGCCGATGCCGTAGGCGGTGTTATCCAGGCCTTCACTCATAGTGCAGAAACGGGGAATGAAGGCTGGGTTCAGGCTGGCGGTGGCAACTTTAACACCCAGGAGTATGTGGCCGGTGCGGCCGGTACGGAAGGCCGGATGAAATACAGCCTGAGCGCGAGCCATCTGGAAACCGACGGTACGGCCGTCGTGGAAGGGGGTGAAGACAAAGGCTATAGAAACACGTCTGCGCTTGCGTCCGTTGCTCACCAGTTCGACTCCGGTGGGGAAGCCGGCGTTGTCCTCATGCGTGCCCAGGGCAACACTGAATTTGAGGGGGGTGACACCGATTTTACCATCCAGACCCTCGGTTTCCGCCTGGACACACCCATCAGCGACTATTGGCGCAGCCGCATCCTGCTGGCGGAATCCCTCGACGAATCCGACAACCGCGATACCTTCGGCAACAGCACCTTCGATACTAAAACTCGCAGCGCGCGCTGGGAGAATCAGATCAGTATTGGGCGTCACGAATACATCGTTGGTGGCGAACTGCTGGTAGATGAAGTTGACAGTACCACCGAATATGACGAATCCAGCCGCACCAATGCCGCCGTTTTCGGTCAGGCTCTGTTGAATTTCGGACCGACCGACTTTCAACTGAGCTTGCGGGCGGACGACAACGAAGCTTTCGGACGTGAAGAAACCGGCGCCGTTGCCATGGGGGTTGATCTGGACCGGAATCATCGGGCTCGGGTCAGTTACAGTACGTCTTTCCGGGCGCCCACCTTCAATGACCTCTACTTCCCCAATTTTGGTAATGCGGATCTGCAACCGGAAACCGCCGGTAGCGTCGAGTTCGGTATTGGAGGGAACTACACACGTTGGTTCTGGGATGCCGCGATTTATCAGACCGACGCTGATGATCTGATTGTATTTACCTTCAAGGACGGACGGTTTGCACCGTTCAACGTAAACGAAGCACGTATTCGGGGGATAGAGCTGAGTGCTGGTCTGGAATTGGAGGAGTGGACGGTTCAGGCAGCTGCCTCGGTCACCGACCCTCGCAACCGTGAAACCGACAATCGAATTCGTCGCCGTAGCGCAAAACAGTTCCGGGTGGATCTGGATCGGGACTTCGGCCGTGTGTCGCTGGGGACCACTGTGAAAGGCCAGGGGTATCGCTACGACGACGCCGATAATGAAGAGCGCATCGCGGGCTTTGTCACTTGGGACCTGCGGGCTAAGTGGGAAATTGACAGGCACTGGACCACGAACCTGACAGTCGACAATGTGCTGGATAGAGAATACTCCACGGCGCAGCGCTTCGACGGACGTGCATACATAGCCGCTGGCCGCACCGCAATGTTGACGATTCGCTACGACCTATGATCAGCCATGGTGAAAGGTAGGGACATGATTGAGCGCCTGTATCGGTCTCTGTGCCGCCCGTTGTTCGGCTGCCTTTCCGGGCTTCTGTTGATGCTGTCCCAACCAGTGTCCGGGGCCACGGTATTTGGGGTAGTGTCTGAGCGTTCCGCTGCAGAGATGGCTGCTGGTGCGGAACGCTTTCTGGCGGCCCAGCCAGATCACCGCATTGTTCTGCGGACACCGGAGCAATTGGCAAACCTGGACAACAGCGCTCTCGACGATCTGGTGAGCCAGGCCGATGCCTTATTGATGGCGGCGGTTTTCGGAGAGCAGGTGGGCCGGATTGAGCGTGCTGTGGGCGAGCAGGCCGCCGTTCGCGAGTTTCCGGTTCTGGGGGTGAATGGCGACAGGGCGCTGAGCGTGTTGTCGCGGTTCCAGGGGCGCAAGCCCCTGGAGGGGCTGGATGCCACCACTCTGAACAACCTGATGAAAGCGCCGGACCCGGGCACAGACTTGAAAGCCCATCTGGCAGAGCGTATGGCACGTTTCCCCGAACAGGAACCCTGGCTTGAAGGCCGGGCCCTTTACCAGGGACGTACCCCGCAACACCTGGATGCCTTATTGCGTTGGTTGCTTGTTCAGGCGGGCGAGGCGTTTGACGTGCCGGATCTGCCGCCCCGGGCGCTGATCCGCTATTACCGTAATGGTGAAGCCACGGATAACGCGGCGAACCTTAACCTGCAATCCGGCCCTGTGGTCGCGCTTCTGGACCTGGACAGTGGTGATCGCCCCGGCGATGGGGCACTGCTGGACGCAACCTGTGCAGCCCTGGAATCCAGAGGGATGCAATGCTTTGCGGTCCTGTCCCGATGGGGCGGTGCCAGCCTGGAGGCTGTTCGTGCCCTGCATGAGACCGTAGGCCCGGCGACCCTGTCCAGTATTGTCAGTTTGCAGGACTTTATTATCGGCGGCGGTGAAGGTCGGCGCCAGGTCACGGAGGCGCTGGTCCAGCTGAATGTGCCGGTGATTAAGGGCTTGCGCCTGGCCTCCCGCACCGCCAATCAGTGGCAATTGTCGATCGATGGTGTTCCGTCTGACAAGGTTCACTACAAACTGGCGATGCCCGAGCTCCAGGGTGTCAGTCAGCCCATGGTGCTGGCTACCGCGGAGCCGGAAGTGATTGACCAAAACACCGGTGTGGCGCTGACGCTGACCCAGCCGGTGCCGAGGCGGGTGGACGCCGTCGCGGATCGCCTGAAACGCTGGCAGGCGCTGCAAGTCAAGGACAACGCCGACAAGCGCGTGGCCATCATCTACTACAACCACCCACCGGGCCGGCAGAATATTGGGGCGGACAATCTCGATGTGCCAGCTTCCCTTTATGAAATGCTGTCTTGGCTCAAAGCCGAGGGCTACGAGACCGGCCCACTGCCGGAGAGCCCGGAAGTCCTGACAGACTTGCTCCAGCAAAGAGGCGTGAGTCTGCCGGATGATCCTCGCGCGCTGAGGGAAATGGCCGGTGATGTCGCCTCGATGGCGGGCAGTACCTATCGTCAGTATCTTGAAACCTTGCCCGAAGTTGTCCAGCAGGAGATTGTCCATGGCCCCCTGGGTTATTTGCACGAGCGACTGGAGCAGGCACATGGGTTGGGCGAGAAAGAATTGGCGACCGGCCTGTTGAATAGGGGTATTCGTGACTTGCGGCATTTGATTGAACACCTCCAGCACCCGAACCGAAAGGCCGCGCTAAGCCAACTGGACGAGTACGAAACGATCTGGCAAGCGCGTCTCGATGAAGGTGGTCACAGTGCGGAACTGGATGACAGCCGGGTTGCCTTGGCCGATACGGGCATTCCCGGACTAAAGGGGTGGGGAGAAGCGCCAGGCCAGTCCATGGTGGTTGATAACAAGCTGATTTTTCCGGGGCTTCGATTCGGTAATATTTATATCGGTCCGCAACCGCCCCGAGGCTGGGAAGTGGACGAAGAATTGTTGCACGCCAACACCACCTTTCCCCCGACCCATCAATACGTGGGCTTCTACCACTGGATACGGGATCACTACCAGGCTGATGCACTGGTTTACGTTGGTCGCCACTCAACCAGGGAATTCCTGCCACGCCGCCGCGCTGGTTTGACGGGGGATGACTACCCGGATCTGCTGGGGGGCGACTTGCCATTGATCTACCCTTATATCGTCGACGGTGTGGGCGAGGGCATCCAGGCCAAGCGCCGGGCGCTGGGCGTAATGATCAGTCATTTGACGCCGCCGCTGGCCGCGACGGAGCTTTACGACGAATTGCTGGAGCTCCGACAACTCGTGGAAACCTGGGAGTCCGCCAATGAACCTGACAGCCCTACCAGGGAGCGGGCGCTAAAGATGCTGAGGGAGAAAATCCAGGTGCTGGATATCTCCGACGATCTTGAACAGGAAATCGCCGGCGAGATGGGGTTGTCGGTGGAAGAGGTTTCCCTCGATGAACTCTCACCCGACCTGCTGGTGCACGAAGCCGGCCACTATGTCACTGATATGCAGGAACACTTTATGCCCCTGGGGCTGCACGTGTTTGGCAGGGACTGGAGCACAGACATGGTGGACACCATGATTGACTCCATGGTGGGTAAGGCGGGCACGCCCGAACCAGCGTGGCGCACCGACCTTGAGGCGTCTCCTGCTTCCGAGCGCACCAGCTTTCTCAACGCGTTGAATGGCCGGTTTGTTGCTCCGGGGCAGGGTAACGATCCGTTGCGAACGCCGGCGGTATTGCCAACGGGGCGCAATTTTCACGCCTTGTCGGATGATCTGATTCCAACCCGTGTGGCCTGGTCGCTGGCTGAAGAACTGGTCGAGGAGGCCAGGACAACCAAAGACAGCACTTCAGAACAAAGCGATGCATTGGTGCTCTGGGCTTCGGATACGGTGCGGGACGAAGGGGTCATGATTGCGTTTGGCATGAAGCTGTTGGGTGTGCGCCCGGTGTGGAACAGCCGGGGCATCGTGAAGGGCTTGGAGCGTTTGCCCGCCGGCCCGGGGACCGATACGCTCAGTCGTCGCAACGTCGTTTTCACCACGTCCGGCTTGTTCCGGGATCTTTATGAAAGCCAACTGGAATGGCTGGATATGGCATCGCGTTACGCCTTGGCGGGCGCAGCCGGATCCATCAGAGCTGAGTACCCGGAGCTGGAAGAGGCACTGGACCAGGCGTTATCGGTTCTGCCGGTCGACATGCGTAAGCCTGGCGAGGAATCCCTGTCCACCAACGGTGTTGCTGCCCACTGGGTCGCTGATACACGGGTATTGCTGGCCGCAGGTGCGTCGGCTCGGGATGCGGGTGCAAAGGCTGCTTACCGGGTCTTCGGTACGGCTCCGGGCGCATACGGTGCGGGGGTTAACCGGCTTGCCACCCGGACGGGCGCCTGGCAGGACCGGGAACAACTGGGTGATGCCTATCGCCGGCGTATGGGGCACGTCTATGGCAAGGGGAGTCAGGGTGAACCGGCTCACGACGCTTTTGACCGCCAATTGCAGACGGTAAACCATACCTACCTCGGGCGGGCCAGCCACCTCTATGGTCTGCTGGACAACGATGACGGTTTTGATTTCCAGGGCGGGCTGTCCAACGCTGTGGAACACTTGCGCGGCGAGCCCCCGCAGAACCGGGTGCTCCAGTACGCAGATCCGCGGAATCCCCGGGTGGATTCGCTTCAGCGAGCGCTGCAGGTAGAACTAAGAGCCCGTAACCTGAACCCACAATGGTTGGCACCGCTGATGGAGCACGGTTACGCCGGTGCTCGCACCATGGGCAGTGATTTTCTCGACAACCTCTGGGGCTGGCAAATCACAAGTCCCCAGGTGCTTCGTTCCAGTGTCTGGAACGAGGTCAATGAAGTGTACTTTCAGGATCGCCACGGCCTTGGCCTGGACGACTTCCTGGCAGAGGGGCACAACGTACATGTCAAAACCCACATGCAGGCGATTGCGCTCCTGGCCGCGAAACGGGGATTCTGGGAGGCGGATGTCTTCACCCGCCAGGCCCTGGCACGTGACTTCGCGGGAAATATCATCGACCATGGCCTGCCCGGCAGTGGCCACACCCGTCCGGATCATCCCCTGATGGATTGGGTCGCGGACCAGTTGGAACCCAATCAGCGGGAAGCCTTCGAATCCGCGCGAAAAGGTGGGTCGGCTGATTACCCCGCGATGCCCGCTGCCAACGATGATTGTCAAAACTCCGGAAACCAGAGGGCGTCATGTTGAAATCGCTCCGGCATACCGTTGCGCTGATGTCGCTACTTGTGGCCATGCCACTGTGGGCGGCGGCTGGCACTGAGCGGTGTGCAACCGACGATACCGGCCAGGAAGTCTGCCTTGAACAACCGGCCAGCCGGATCGCGGCCTTGTCTCCAGGAGCGACCGAACTTGTCTGGGCCGCAGGCGCTGGTGATCAGGTGATTGCGGTGGTTTCGTACAGTGATTACCCCGAGCAGGCGAAGCAGGTTACCTCTGTGGGTAGCCATACTCGCATGGACCTTGAGCGCCTGATGGCACTGAAACCCGATCTGGTGATTGGTTGGGTGACAGGCAACCCGCCGGAGCAGATTGCGGCCCTGAAGGACCTGGGGTTGCCGGTATTCTCCATTGAGCCCCGAAGTTTTGAGGGCGTTTCACGCACCGTCGAGCGTCTGTCGATTCTGGCGGGTACTGAAGATGAGGGCTTTGCCGAAGCAGATCGTTTCCGCAAGGGAATGGCGGCATTGGAAAAGCGATATCAGGATGTGGAGCCGGTCTCGGTGTTCTATCAGGTGTGGGATGAGCCCCTGATGACCGTGAACGATGAGCACCTGATTGGTAAGGTGATAACGCTTTGTGGGGGCGTGAACGTGTTTGGTGATCTTGATCGCCTGGTGCCGAGGATCAGTGCCGAGTCTGTTATCGGCGCCAACCCTGAGGCCATTCTGGCTGGTGGCATGGGTGAAGAGAACCGGCACTGGCTGACCCGCTGGGAGGCTTTCCCGAGTATCGATGCCACCGCGAAGGAGAACCTGTATTTCGTTCCACCGTCGCTGATCCAACGCCCGACGCCGCGTATTCTGAAAGGTTCACAACTGTTTTGCGAGAAACTGGATGATGCCCGTGCCAAACGTTAGTGGGAGGCGGATCCTTTGAGCAGGCCCCTGACCATGCCGCTTGTGTTGTTGGCTCTTGCCAGCCTGGCCGCCATGATGTTGTCGGTGGGTGTTGGCAGTGTCAGCGTGGCGCCGGGAGACATTGGCGCAGTCATTTTGGGCGAGGGCAGCAACCTGCAGCGGACCCTGGTGCTGGAATTGCGGCTGCCACGGACACTGTCCGCTTTCGCAACTGGCGGTTTGCTGGCCGTGGCCGGGGCTCTGATGCAGGTGCTGTTACGCAATCCGTTGGCGGACCCCTACGTTCTGGGGTTGTCTGGCGGTGCGGCCGTCGGGGCCTTGTTTGCGATGCTGGCGGGCCTGGGCGGTTTGATGATTTCCGGATCGGCTTTTGCCGGAGCGTTATTGGCCACACTGATGGTGTTCGGCCTGGCCCATGGCACCGGAAGCTGGACGCCGTCGCGTTTGTTGCTCACCGGTGTGGTGGTCGCCGCTGGCTGGGGCGCCGTGATAACGCTGATGTTGGCCATCAGCCCGGCTCAGCGCTTGCCGGGAATGCTGTATTGGTTGATGGGCGATGTGTCCTACGCAAGAACGCCCTGGCCTGCACTGGCTTTCCTGGTGCTGGTGTGCCTTTTGGTGGTGCCCCTGGGGCGGAGTCTCAACGTATTGGCTCGCGGCCCCATGCAGGCGGCGGCTCTCGGTGTATCGGTGCGCCCGCTGGAGTGGACGATCTATATCCTCGCCAGCCTGCTCACCGCGACTGCGGTCACCATGGCTGGCAGTATTGGTTTTGTCGGCCTGGTGGTGCCCCACATGTTGCGGCTGGTCCTTGGTAACGACCAGCGCCTAATCCTCCCTGCCTGTGCACTGGCTGGCGGCACCCTGTTGGTGCTGGCGGATACCATGGCACGGGTGGTGATTGCGCCCGAGCAGTTACCGGTAGGCGTGATCACCGCCTTGCTGGGTGTACCTACCTTCCTTTACCTACTGTATCGGAGCCGCTGATGAATCCTCTTCAGGCTGAACAGTTGGTCATCGACATTCCCGGGAGAAGCGATGGGGAGGCGCTGAACTTTGCCGTGGAATCCGGTCAGATCTGGGGCGTTTTGGGACCAAACGGTGCCGGCAAGACGACGCTCTTGCACACACTGGCGGGGTTGCGATCACCACGTCGCGGATCGGTTTGCCTGGGAGAGCATCCTTTGGCAGACCTGAAGCGCAGGACAATATCGCAACAACTGGGTCTTGTGTTTCAGGAGCGGCAGGATGGTTTTCCCGCGACGGTACTGGAAACGGCGCTGATTGGGCGCCACCCCTGGTTGTCACCCTGGCAGATGGAGTCCGGAGCCGACGAACGTCTTGCGAGACTCGCTCTGGATCAACTGGATGTGGGCCATCTCAGTGATCGGTTGGTGAACACACTCTCTGGCGGTGAACGCCAGAGAGTGGCCATCGCCACCGTGCTGACCCAGGCACCTGATACCTGGCTTCTGGATGAACCCACCAACCACCTTGATCTGCACCATCAAGTGTCGGTACTCCAGTTACTGACCGAACAGGCGCGTAGTGGCCGTTCCGTCTTCATGTGTCTACACGATCTGAATCTTGCGGCACGGTGGTGTGACCATCTGCTGTTGCTGTACCCCGACGGCGAAGCGTGCTGGGGGCCAGCGGAACGAATGCTCGTGCCGGCCGCGCTTGAACGACTCTATGACCAGGAACTGCTGACAGTCGAGGTGGATGGTGCGCCACTATTTGTACCAAAGAAGGCCGTATAAAAGGCTCGGAGCAGTGGTGGGGCCATCCCGTCCGGGACACGCTGTAAATACATCCCTGTACGCTCGACAAAAACATCCATGTTTTTGACGGTCCCGGACGGGATGGCCCCACCACTGCGTACTCCCATATTTCCCGACAAGGTGGCATTAATGAAAGCAACCGTACCAGCCGCAATGATTACCGCACCAGGTTCTGGCCAGGGGAAATCCATGGTGACTGCAGCACTGGCGAGATTGCATAGAAATGCCGGACGAAAGGTACGGGTGTTCAAGCACGGCCCGGATTATCTGGATCCGATGGTGCTGGAAGTCGCATCCGGACAGCCGGTGTACCAGTTACATCCGTGGATGACTGGCGAGGACGAGTGTCGCTGGCGTCTGGTGGAAGCCGCGCAGGATGCCGACCTTATTCTGGTGGAAGGATCAATGGGATTGTTTGATGGTGACCCTTCCAGTGCGGACCTCGCCAAGCTGATGGGTATTCCCGCTCTGCCGGTCATTGATGCCCGCGGAATGGCTCAGACCTTTGGAGCGGTGGCTCTGGGGTTATCGAAATTCGACTCCGCGCTTCCGATTTATCAGGTGATTGCCAACCGCATCGGCAGCCCCCGCCATGGGGCTATGCTGCGGGAGAGCCTGCCTGAAGGCATCAGTCTGCGAGGGGCAATTCCCCGAAACGAGGCCATGAGTATCCCGAACCGGCATCTTGGGCTGGTTCAGGCCGGCGAATTGGCCGATCTGGAACAGCGCCTGGACGCAGCCGCTGGCGTCCTTGCCGAAGCTGGGCTGGACGGCCTGCCGCTTCCCGTGACGCTGGAAGCTGAACCCCCGGAGTCCCCGCCACCGTTGCTGGAGGGCGTTCGCATCGCCATTGCCCGGGACGCAGCGTTGAGTTTTATTTACCACGCCAATCTGGACCTGTTGCAGTCGATGGGAGCAAAACTGTCTTTTTTCTCCCCACTGACAGATTCAGCATTGCCAGACACCGACGCCCTCTGGTTACCAGGCGGGTACCCGGAACTGCATGGTGCCACTCTGGCCGGTAACCATTCGATGCTGGAGGCGATTCGCAATCACTACCATGCCGGTAAACCCATGCTGGCGGAGTGCGGCGGACTGATGGTTTGTGCGAATGAACTGATGGACCACGATGGCCAGATCCATAAACTGCTGGGACTTGTGCCGGGGCGGGCCAGTATGGCCGGCCGCCTGCAGGCGTTAGGTCTGCAGAGCCTTAATGCCGAGCAAGGGCAGTTACGGGGCCATACCTATCATCACTCGCGACTGGAAACCGACTGGCACCCGCTGGCCCGAACCCGCAAGGTTGCGGGTGCAGAGGCCGAGCCGGTGTATTGCCGGAACGGTCTGGTGGCCAGCTATTTCCACGGTTATTTTCCCTCCGCCCCGGAACTGGTGGCCGAAATTTTTCGCGGGCAAGTCATTCGCCCGCTTACTGACAAGGAGCCTGATCATGCGTGAACGCGCCAAAGACCCAGAACGCCATGCTCGCCGCATGGACGCAAAGCAGAAAATTATGCAGGAGCGCATCGCCCGAGCCCAGAAGGAGCAGGGTGTGTTGCTGGTGCTGACCGGCCCCGGCAAGGGCAAGAGCAGTTCCGGGTTTGGCATGGTGGCCCGGGCACTCGGCCATGGCATGAAGGTTGGCATTGTGCAATTCATCAAAGGCGCATTCAGCACCGGTGAAGAAGCGTTCTTCCGTGACTTGCCCAGCGTGAGTTACCACGTGATGGGCCAGGGTTATACCTGGGACACCAAGAACCGGGATCAGGACGTTGAGGCCGCTAGTGCCGCTTGGGACGTGGCTGCCAACATGTTGAAAGATAAAAGTTATGACCTGATCCTGCTGGACGAACTCAACATTGCTCTCAAGTACGATTACATTGATCTTGACCGGGTTCTGGACGACCTCCAGGGCCGGCCGGAAATGCAGCATGTGGTGGTGACCGGCCGTTCTGCACCGGCGGAACTGGTTGAGCTAGCAGACACGGTCACGGAAATGGGTGTCGTGAAGCATGCCTTCAAGGACTTGGGTGTGAAAGCTCAGAAAGGCGTCGAGCTCTAATAGAGGCCATTATCCATGACCACCTTGATGATACAGGGAACCACTTCCGATGCTGGTAAGACCACGGTCGTTGCCGCCCTGTGTCGGTGGCTGGCGCGGCAGGGTGTCTCCGTGGCGCCATTCAAACCCCAGAACATGGCCCTGAACAGTGCCGTTACCGTCGACGGCGGTGAAATCGGACGTTCCACGGCACTTCAGGCGCTGGCCTGCGGGCTAGCCCCCCATAGCGACATGAATCCGGTGCTGCTCAAGCCCCAGAGTGACTGCGGTGCCCAGGTGATCCTGCGAGGCAAGGTCCACGGCAATATGGACGCGTTGGATTACCATGCCTACAAAGCCGAGGCGATGGCTTCTGTGATGGCCGCATGGCGTGCGCTGAGTGCCCGCTATGACGTGATCATTGCCGAAGGGGCCGGTAGTCCCGCCGAGATTAACCTGCGTGCCAATGATATCGCCAACATGGGCTTCGCCGAAGCGGCTGATTGCCCGGTGCTCCTCGTTGGCGATATTGACAAGGGTGGTGTGTTTGCCCAACTGGTGGGCACGCTTGAGCTCATTTCCGAGAGCGAACGAGCACGTACGAAAGGCTTTGTTATCAACCGTTTTCGGGGTGATATTGCCTTGTTGAAGCCAGGCCTTGACTGGTTGGCCGAACGCACTGATAAAACCGTCGCTGGCGTATTGCCGTATTTGCATGGTCTGGTGATTGATGCAGAAGACAGCGTCGGCACCAGTGGCACCAGCGAGCCAGGTGCATTGAATGTCATCGTCCCGGTGTTACCTCGCATCAGCAACCACAATGACTTCGACCCCCTGCGTCTGCACCCGGGAGTCAACCTCCAATTCATAGGCCCCGATCAGCGGATTCCCCCGGCGGACCTGATCCTGTTACCGGGCAGCAAGAGCACCCGGCATGATCTGCAGTGGCTGAGATCCCAGGGTTGGCCCGAGGCCATTCAGAAACACCTCCGTTACGGTGGCAAAGTGTTGGGCATTTGCGGTGGCTTTCAGATGATGGGCCGGGAGGTATTGGACCCGGACGGTCTGGAAGGAGAGGCCGGCACCACACGGGGCCTTGAGTTATTCAACATGACCACTCGAATGGTTTCCGGCAAAACGCTGAAGGACGTTTCCGGAGAGCTAACGCTTGGCAGTGGAAGGGCTGGGTTCGCAGGTTATGAGATGCATAACGGTATTTCCTGTGGCACCGCGCTTGAGCGCCCCTTGGCGTCAATAAATGGCCAGCCTGAAGGCGCAGCGAGTGAGGACGGTCAGATGATTGGAACCTATGTTCATGGCATTTTCGATCAGCCTGAAGCGACCCGTGAGATACTCGAATGGGCGGGCTTGGGAGCCCAGCATCAGGCCGTAGACTACAAGGCGCATCGCCTGGAACAGCTGGATCGTCTGGCGGATCTCGTTGAGGAGTGTCTGGATACGGGGTTTTTGAAGCATCTGCTGGGACTCAACGAACGGCATTAGAGGAAGAGAATGACAGACGAGAGAACTCTCCAGCCAAACCAGAATCGCCCCTTTAGTGACGAAGAAACGAGCGGGCTTTATCGTGCTATCCATGAACGCCGGGATGTGCGCTCGCAGTTTCTTCCTGATCCGATTCCTCCGGAGGTCCTGACCCGATTGCTCGACGCAGCCCATCACGCGCCTTCCGTCGGTTTTATGCAGCCGTGGGATTTTCTCGTGATCGATAGCAGGACGGTGCGCCGTGCGGTACTTTCCATTTTCGAGGAAGAAAACCGGAAAGCCGCGGAAAATTATGAAGGCGAGCGCAATGCACAGTATAAAAGTCTGAAGCTCCAGGGCATCCTGGAAAGCCCGATTAATCTATGCATCACCTGTGACCGAAGTCGCGGTGGTAGCCATGTACTGGGACGTAACTCGATCGTCGAAACGGATCTTTTCAGTACCTGCCTGGCGGTACAGAACTTTTGGCTGGCAGCAAGAGCTGAGGGGATCGGTGTGGGCTGGGTCAGTATTCTGGATCAGGAAAAACTGGCGAAGACACTGAAGCTCCCCGAGCATGTATACCCGTTGGCTTATCTGTGCCTTGGCTTTGTCAGCGAGTTTCTTGAACAGCCCGAACTTGAGAAAAAGGGGTGGCGCTCGCGGTTGCCCCTGGCTGATCTCGTGCATGGAAGCACCTGGGGGGAGCCGCTGACGGAAGGGGCGTTAGAAGCAGAGATCAGGAAAGGTTAAAGTAGTGGCCAAGACGTCAGGTGAGGTTGCGGGATGAAAGTGGCTGATAAGGTGCGCTCGCCCTGTGTGAGTATTTGCGCCCTTGATGACAAAGACATGTGTGTTGGGTGCCATCGCAGTGGTGATGAAATCACTAGGTGGTCCCAGATGAGCAATGAAGAGCGCCGGGAAGTGCTGCGCAAAGTGGCCGAGCGTGAAAGCAAATTTTTGATCTAGGTCGTTAACCCCTGATACCAGGCGAGGCAGAAACTTTCATGACTGACACAGTTCGTATTGGTACTCCGCTGAAAGAAAATGCTTTCAGGGTTCTCTTCTGTGGCTCGGGAGAGCTGGGCAAGGAAGTTGTGATTGAACTCCAGCGCTTTGGTGTGGAGGTTATCGCAGTTGACCGTTACGCCAACGCTCCGGCCATGCAGGTTGCCCACCGGAGTCACGTTGTCGATATGCTGGATGGCGCTGCCTTACGCAGCATTATTGAGGCGGAAAAGCCAAATCTCATCGTGCCCGAAATTGAGGCGATTGCCACGCCGGAGTTGGTGAAGCTTGAGCAGGAAGGCTATCGGGTGATTCCCACTGCAAGAGCCGTCAATCTCACCATGAATCGGGAAGGTATCCGTCGTCTGGCAGCCGAAGAGCTTGGGCTTGCAACATCACCCTATCGATTTGCTGAGTCCAAAGAAGAGTATCTTGCGGCCGTCGAAGCCATCGGAATGCCTCTGGTGGTGAAGCCCGTAATGAGTTCCTCAGGAAAAGGGCAGAGCAGGGTTAAGTCCGCCGATGATATTGAGGCCGCTTGGGATTATGCCCAGACCGGTGGTCGAGCCGGCAAGGGAAGGGTGATTGTCGAAGGGTTTGTGGATTTTGACTACGAAATTACCTTGCTAACCGTGAAACACCGCGACGGTATTTCATTCTGTGATCCTATTGGGCACCATCAGGAAGACGGTGATTACCGTGAGTCCTGGCAGCCGCAACCAATGAGTGACAAGGCGCTGGCCCGTTCAAGGGAAATTGCGGAAGCGGTTGCCAGTAACCTGGGTGGCTATGGAGTGTATGGTGTGGAGCTGTTCGTGAAAGGCGACGACGTATGGTTTTCCGAAGTGTCGCCACGTCCTCACGACACGGGGTTGGTGACCCTGGTTTCCCAGGATCTGTCGGAGTTTGCCTTGCACGCGCGCGCCATCCTCGGGTTGCCGATACCAGCGATCCGTCAACAGGGCCCGTCAGCCTCCGCAGTGATATTGCCAGAGGGCGATTCGGATGCGGTTGCCTATTCAGGGCTTGAAAAAGCGTTGGCTCAACCTGACATATTTCTCAGGCTCTTTGGGAAACCTGAATTGAAGGGGCGGCGGAGAATGGGTGTCGCCCTTGCGTCCGGTAGCTCGATTGACGAGGCCAGGGATAAAGCAACACAGGCAGCGGCCGCCGTGAAAACCGAGCTTTGACGATAAATCGTCAGGTTTCCTGAAAAAGTTATAACGAACCGTTGACAGTCCGACTGAGCTCTGTAGAATACGCATCTCTTTCGAGGGGCACGCCACTGAGGCGGGCCAGAAATTGAAAGACAACCGTTTGAATTGATTGAAGATTTCGAGTTTAAAAATTCTTCAGAAAGCGGTTGACAAGGCAGCGATTCGATGTAGAATACGCCACCTTGATCGGGCAAGCCCCGAACGCTCTTTAAAAAGTTAACCAAGTAATTCGTGTGGGCGCTGGCCGAGGTATTTCGGATACGAAATATCAGGACAGTGACTCG
>NZ_JBSXOB010000049.1:0-4348 GCF_056857915.1 Marinobacter sp. B-12
AACGGAATCCTGGATGACGGAATACAACGATGAACGTCCCCACGATTCATTGGAAGACCTGACGCCATGGGAATATCTGGCGAAATACCAACAGGCGGAAAACTCTAACCAGCGGTGCAACTAAAACAGGGATGTTTACAACTCTTGCATGACCCACCAACGAACCGAGGATACAGGCCACTCCAATCTGGCAAGCAAGAGATTAAGTTCAACAGAGTGAAAGGTGGTATCCATCGTTACCACCAACTTGGCTGTGGTAGTACAAGGCTGCTAGTTTCCTCAATAATGCAATTAGCCATCTCTTGAGCGATCTGAGCGGCTTCTTCAAATCTGCCAAGCTGAACCATGAAGAACACTAATTTTTCACCTGGAACGACCAGAGAGCTAGCATTACGCCGGCTTAAAAGATCGTTCGTTGTGGACTTGGTGATAAATTCATCTGCACGCGATGGGAAGTGTTCCGCTACTGTTCGAAGCCTCCACTCGGAGTCTACCCAACTCTCGATATGGGGTGACCATCCATAGTTTCGGCTCTGTGCCGTAACGGCCAGCTCAAAAGTGGGATCAGTAGCTCCGTTCAATTCCAAGGAAACTTTTGTAAGCCGATCAAGGAGAACACCGGGGCCCGACCCACGTGTGTCATCTTTCAGGGCGAGAGGTTTAACATGCCGTAATAGCGTGGAAGATTTACCTTTAGAGACCCAATATTCAAACCATTCTTTCAGGAAGTCGCCACCGAATACCTGCTGTGTCTCCAAGTCGGACAGGAGTTTTTTGATCTTACTCGGGGCGTAGTCTTCCGGTTTTCCAGAAAACTTAGATGATAGGAACTCAGGTTTCTGCTCTTCGCCTTGAACTTCGATTTCTTCAGAATTCACAGCTCTGTTTAAAAATGATACAGCGGAGGATGCAATTTCGCCTCGTCCATCATCGGCATTTTTAATTGCATCATACTCAATTTCAGCCAGACCTGTTTGGGCAAGCGCTAAGAGCTCTGGGGTGCTCTCTCTTACAGTTTGGAGGAAGCTTTGCATACATGATTCAGCATCGCTCCAGTTTCCGTTGCGAATGTGGTCGAGATACATTGAAACAAGAGTCCGCCTGTCTAGTTTTGCCATTAGTCTCCCTGCAAAACTTGGTATGTGGCGGGTGCCGCTTCTATCAGTGTAGTCGCACACGTTTGTAATCTGTGGCGCAAGTGACAAGAGCATTCCTTTGGCTGCTTCAGGTTCATAGTCAATTAGGTAATCGATTGATGTCAGTGCAGAATCAAGGGCAGGGTCCTTTCGGTGTCCGTAACCAATTGTGATATCCCACGCGAGCCTACAAAGTTCCCGGCCCTCTTGATGATGTTGATGCAAAATTGCCAGGCGGCACAGCCGCGTGAGGTCTTGCGCGATAGTGCAGGTTTCCTGGAGCTCAGTTACCAAACGACTTTTTTCTATATGGAGGAAATCGACAAGTGCATCGGGATCTAATATGGGCAGTCCAATCGAAAGAACCGCCTCCGGTAATCCCTTCATGAAGCCCCATGCATTGCCTTTTAGGACACCTATATCGTCTGCATCGATGGCTTTTTCGCCTGCCAATACAATATTCAAGAGGTGTAAATCGATTGAAATCAGGAGGAGGGCCTTGCGAAAGTCATTGTATACCTGATGTGTTTGGTAGCTTTGTCCAGGGGGAGGATCAATAGTTGAAAAGCTATCAAAAATCAGGTGGTAGGAAATTTTCTCCTTGCTCTTGAAGCGGTTTGCTATGTCTTCGGCTGCCTCGCGCAGTCGGTCTAAATAGACGGTCAAATTCTCCCTATCCTGAAAGCTCGGCGCGTTCACCCAAGAAAACTCTCCCTCAGCGTACAAAGCAGTGCAAAGCGATTTCATAAACCACTCGTAAACCAATCGCTGAAAGGCTTTTTGCCGATTATCCCAGTCGAGAAGTTTTGTGAAATTAACAGTGACTGGACGGCTTGGGATACTTTTCATCGCGCTATTACTGAGCCAGCCATAAACGGCGGCCAAGCTGCTTTGAGAGAAAACGGAAAATTCTGACCAAGCCGATAGCTTTGCGTCCGTATAAGCTGCTAGCCGGACCGCTAGATTTTCTAGAACCTCGGAACGCTTGGGCGACTCTGTGACCTCACGTAGCGACATAAGGGCTTGTAAGTCACCAGCATTCATAAGCCCCATAGCTAATGCTTTGACCATGAGAAGCGGTCGCTTATCGATCAGCCTGTTCTCGATTTCATTATCGCAATCAATTACCTTGCAGCTGGCGATCGCTTCACCTAATTTGGCAGCTTCTGCGCGAAAGACCCTTGGATCTTGCGAAGTTTTAAACTCCGATTCCGTATTCCAACGATGCCTGGCGTAAGCTGCAACTTCGTAAGCTCTCTCCTCATGTCCATGATGCTGTTGAGCAATAGCAAGCCCGGGAAGTAATTGGGTGGGGAGCTCATGATGTGAGACCCACGCGTCGGTGATTGCGCTTTGATCCGAACTAACTGTCCATGAGGCTTCTATTAAGCTGGGTGCATCATCCAACTGAAAGTCCGGACCATTCAATAGCCTGATTTTCAGGTTCCGGTGGCGATAGGTTTCCGCGTAATTTTTCTCTTTGAACGCTAGGACTTCTGCTTCCGTTAACATTCGCACAAAAGTTTCGACAGGGTAGCCTTCTGCAAGGCGATCCAGCACCCAGTTACGAGTGACTCCAGTCCTCAGCAAATGTGAATCGCCCATGAGCGCTTTCACCGACCAGTGCCAGCTGTTCTTCAGAATTGGTTCGGCAGAATTCTCTAGCCACTCTTCCACCAAAGGGAGCAACTGTTGAACATGATCTTTGTGGCCTGCTTGGTCCTCGACGAAAACTATCAGGCTCTGGTGAAACGGACTTAGCCGGCCTTCAGCGGCGTGCAACAGATGTTCAATCCCATCAAGCGAGAGCGTTCCCGGGACTGGCGAAGCCGACATCAGTGAAAATGCATTCCGAGGCCACCGGAAGGGCAACTCACAAATCAGATGCAAGACATCCTGCTGTTCGTGGCCCAAAGTTTGCCAAAGCTCCTGATAATAAGATCGTATGTCGTCACCAGGACAGGCAGGCAATTGCTCAATTTCGTAAACAGATAGGGGATTGCCCGTCGCAACAAGCGCCTCCACGGAGTAAATGAGGTGAAGCGGATGGCCTTTTGTTAAATCAAATAGGGCTTGTGCCTGCTCCCCAAGCTCTCGTTCAGGCATCGCCTGCGGGAGGAGCCAGCGACCACTTTGAACTTGGCGCTCAAGGTAGCTATGGATAGCGTCACCAGTCATGGTCGGGAGCTCTATCCAGCTATTGCGTGGACATTCGGAGATAAGACGTTTAGGTAGCTTGTTGTTACTGACCGGTTGGGTTCCGACTAACAGTTTTACGTTTTCAGGTAGAGGAAGTATTTGTTTGAAAATATTGTCGAGAGGTCGAATGTCCCCATAATTTTCCCGCCAGACGTGGTCTAAGCCATCGATAATTAGGACGAATGGCTTTTCCTCTTCTGCGTAATGGCTGCCACAAGCTTGGAGAGCATTTCTTAGGTCCTCTGGTTGTTCGGTTGGAGCATTAACTGATGGATGCTGCCGGTTGATCTGCTCTAGGATTGATTGCGCTACACGAAAGGGGGACAAGCGGTCGAAGGTAGTGTCGACAACGGAAAGGAAGTAGTGATGCCGTACGAAGGGTACTTTTTCTGACTCAAGATTGTTGCATAAGTAACTCAGGTACGTGCTTTTGCCCCTGCCAGGAGGGCCACAGAGAGTGAATGTGGTGGTTGGCCCCTTTTGAATTGCACGAAGAAATTGATCGTGAAACACCGAGTCTGGGGGCTCATAACCTGCAGGTATGTCAAAGTCCTGGGGCATAGGCGCAGGCTTTGCGGCAGTTAAGACCTCTCGAATAACATCGAGAGTTATCCATCCATCTGGATGGGGGGCGTTCTTGAAACTCGCCCAGTTATCGGACCTATTGAAAAGACGTTCAATGCCATCGTCTCTAAATGACAGGCCTTCTAGCCGCGCTCTTACAGTCGATTCTAGGTTGAGGTAGCTTCGATCGCTATGCTGAATCCGTAACACCGAGAAGAACGCTCGAGCTTTTTCCTCTCCCCCAAGCTGTTCTTTAACAAGCCTTTGTGTCTCGGTTTCGAGGCTGTCAAATTGCAGAAACTCGCCATCTAGTGTTCCGTGCGGTTAATTCGATGACTTATTATCGATTAAACTCAGCTTTGCCCTCGCGACCGATGTCATAATGGATTCGGCGCTTTTGTGCCATCGGAATGGCTTGGCCAGTGTCTCATTATGAACCTTGATGTACT
>NZ_JBSXOB010000050.1:0-3108 GCF_056857915.1 Marinobacter sp. B-12
ATCGCTATGAAGACTCAGGCGAAGGTGGAAACAGAAAATTGGCAGTAGAGTAGGCTGAAGAGGATCAATCAGATAATCCGCTGAGAAAGATTTTCTTCTTTACATCTTTGGCATTTTATCAACCAGAAATTCCGGATACCCGCTTATTTTAACAAAAATTGTTTGCTGGGCGAAATGGCATTAATTCATGGCCAGCAACCTATCCACAATATGCTGAAATTCAAATGTTTTAGGGCATAAGAGTTTTATTCATATTGATCTTAGGGTCATCATGTTATGCCTCCTTGGTTTTGATCAGGGTATTGACCAGGCGCTCGATGGACATTTCCAGGCGCTTTATTTCCCTGTTGGTAGATTGCCGGTTCATCTCCATAAAAGTCCACATTTTTAAGGCGATTTGTACCATGCCAACAAAGATCATCACTAAGCCCCAAAATATTTTTTGCTCGTAGTTAAGCTCAGTAACCAAAAAGAACTGGTAGCCAGCCCAAAAGAGTAGCAGGGTGATCAGGAAGGTAAATATACCCACCAGTATCAACCAGCCGCCCAACGCGCCCTTATAGGCATTGGCCAACATGTTAAAAATGCCAGGTTCATGGGCCAGTATTTTGTCCAGTTTTTTGGCCTCGCTTTCTAATTCCTGTTTAATTTTTTCATCTAGGTTCATAAGATCACTCCTGTACGTTCGTCAATTTTTGCTTCAAAGTTTGCCTGGCGCGGTTAAGCCTGGACTTTACCGTGCCGGTGGGGATTGCCAACACTATGCTGATTTCCTGTATGCTCATATCTTCCAAGTAAAACAGGTGGATGGCCTGTTTATCTATTTCTGCAAGCTGTTCTATATGCTGCTTGAGTTCGTCATTACCTGAGTTGCGCTCAACATGGCCTATTTGTTCGATATCATTGTTGCAGAGCCAGCTTTGTTCATGTTGAGATTTTTTTAACAGGTCGAGAGTTTGCCAGCGCACCGCCTGGTAGAGCCAGCTCTTAAAGGCGCGTGGATCTTCAAGCCGCATCAGCGATCGGGCAACCTTGAGCCAGGCATTCTGGGTTACCCTGTGAATGAGGTGGTGCCTCTGCTATCCGTGGCTTATCAAAAGACCGGGGCCGATGTGGCATTAACTAACTTATCCCATAAACATGCAGGGCTGACAACCGAGCAGGCGACTCAAATAGCCTTTTATAAATTACAGGCCTATATGCGTCTGGATAAAAAAGATAAAGCACAGGCATTAATTAAAGAAATACGTACTTTTAATACTGCGTCTCCATTCAAAAGCCTGACCTTGGTTTATCAATTGTTAATTGATAAAAATGACGAGGCAGCGTTAATTCAGCTGGATACCGTACTGGCAAATGCGCCTTTTCACTCGGATGCCTTAAAATTAAAAGCACTCATGTTACTACAGCAGGACAACAAGACAGCAGCGGCAAGGGTGTATCAAACTTATCCGGCCAGACAAACAGCACTCCTCTACCTGGCAAGTGGTTAACGGTGCCAAGCAGTGCCGCATGGCAGAACTTGAACTTATCGCCTACCGAAAGCGGGTAGGGGATGGCCCGTTAGAAGCGGACGATGATGGAGCCGTGTATATCAATGCACTGTACCGAAATGACATGCAAATTATTGCCGAGGAAGATAAAAAATTCGAGCGGGCGATGGTTGAAGCAACAGAGCCGTTACTTAATTCCGGTGTCATTGAACTAACATCACTTTTTATGGGCAGGCAGAGTGATCCACAGGCCATAAAGCAAGAAATGCGGGATAGTTTAAAGGGTATTAGCATGAGTACGGCAATGACCGGATTTTTTATCGTGTCATATGAGCACCTGGCAGCCAAATGCTTAGGCCCCAACCCCGTCGAATTTACGCGTACTGAAGTATGGGATGATATAACTCGAACCGTTATGGGGGAAGAGGTATACCGCAATACCTACACTCAAACCTACCACTATACGATTGCCAGGCGACATGCCGATATATTCAAGCAATTAGGTGAAGGGACCAATGCTAATAACGTTGATGCGCTGGCAAATATTTATGGCGCGTCTGGTATGATTTCCGCAGACGCACAAAAGTCTTTATTCACAATGAGTGACAACCTGCGAGGCGTCGCAACGACTATGCAACGATATGCTTGCGACAGTGAAGAAATGAAAACGTTGGAAAGTGCACTTATAGGGATGACCCGCGCGCGGTTGTAAGGTAAGAAGTACAAGTATGTGCTAGCTTTACAAAAGGACGAGTATAACCGGCAAGCAATGCCGGTTATTTACATCTATATACAGGAATACGGGGCTAAGCTTGGGCAATTTGGTTAATCCGCAATTCAGTTTTCGGTAAACAAGAGAGGACAGGTGATATGGATAACACGTTTCTCGATTTACCCATGGATGATGAAGATTGTTTATTGCCCTTGCAATCAGCTTCAATCAGTTGCCGTATTGCTGTAGGGCCAGATAAGGACAAAATAGTACTTGCCTTGCAAACCTTGCCCGAAAAAGACGATGATAACTATGGTCATTTAGCTCAAATAGGCGGTTTTAGCTTACTTGTTAGGGAGTTTGCTGACAGCCACGAATCTGAGAAACTGGAACGGCTATGTCGGTACATGTATTGGTCAAAACCGGACATCCTGGTATGAGGCCTCTCGGGCTGCTCTGTACGTTTTTCGGACCTTGAGACTATAAATTTCCCACCCTATTGATCAGTAGATTTACATTAAAATCATATACACACTGTGATGCCAATTCAAGATAAAGGCGCCATTGCTAGTAACTCACTCTCATACCTATAAACGACATCGTCCAGAGCAGACGTTACTGTATCAATTGGTCGAACGCCACTACCCAGAATTTCAGAAGCAGCTTTCACAAAAAGGGAAGTCGTTACCACTTCATGTGGTAAAAGAGTTTGAAGAGTTTCTTAGGTGTGGTCGGCTTGAGCATGGTTTTTTGCGTGTAGTTGAGGGTTGGCAGACAAACGTGAAAAATTCCCCAAAAACAGCCGTAAAGGACTAAAATTAATAGCTTATGACACCTTTTTTCAGGATGATTGATCAGTCTTTGATATAAGTGAAAAAAGGCCGCGCACTAGGTACTGACGAA
>NZ_JBSXOB010000051.1:0-72925 GCF_056857915.1 Marinobacter sp. B-12
ACCGGTGGAAACGCATCAAGGGCTTTCAGCTTCTGGAGCTGGTCGTTAACAACGTCGAGTTCCGGGACGGAGAAGCGGTAGAAGGTCAATCAGACAGGAACGCTGCTTGATGGCTATACACCAGATTTGACGATAACTCCACATCACATCCAATGATGGATTCAGATGAACACGCTCAATACCGGTGATGGGAAGGCTGAACATCAAACAGTAACTTCGACGACTTCTTTCCGTGGAGCTCGACCACTGGCTGAATGGTTTTCCGTATTCCAGCTCGACTTGAATTCTTTCAATCGACGGTTCCGGAAACAAACGGATAAAATTGACCTATGCTTTGAATAAAAATTAACCGTAAGCAGAGCGACTCCAATGCAAGAGTATTTGGGTGTAGTGACCATTCGCTCGAATGTCATCGCTGAATGTGTTTCTGTGAGCTAATTGTCTATGGCCAACAGGGAGGGTAAACGATCTAACTTACGGCACGCACACTCACACTGTTGCCCATGATCAAACCAACGCCAGAGGAGTCCCTATGATAACGAGACGTCACCTGGAAACGCCCACAACTGTCGCAACCCTCGACGATCTCGCAACGTTGGCAGACTATTCATTCATGGACACGCTCAACTCCGACCCTGAGGGGAAGGCAAACGGAGTTGATCACGCGCCACGTCAAGTCTTCTCGGGCCACTATGTTCCGGTGAATCCCACGCCCATCGAAAACCCCGAATACGTCGCGCATGGGAAAAACCTGTTTCACGAGCTGGGTTTCGCAGACAGCATGGCGCAGTCGGAGGATTTCGTCCGCCTATTCTCCGGCGACTTGTCGCATGTTCCGAAGCCTCTGCGCAACGTCGGGTGGGCGTGTGGCTATGCACTTTCCATCTACGGCACCGAGTTTTACCAGCAATGCCCTTTCCAGACCGGCAATGGCTACGGCGACGGTCGCGCAATTTCGGTACTTGAGGCTGTCATCAACGGCCAGCGCTGGGAAATGCAGCTGAAAGGGGCAGGGCGCACACCCTACTGCCGCGGCGCGGACGGCCGGGCGGTTCTGCGGTCCAGTGTACGGGAGTTCCTGGCCCAGGAGCATATGCACGCGCTCGGCGTGCCCACTTCACGGTCTCTGAGTCTGTACGTATCGAAAACCGAGCAAGTCAGGCGACCTTGGTATTCAGAGGGCTCACGCTCGATAGACCCCGATATTCTCGTATCCGAGCCAGTGGCCATCTCGACGCGTGTTGCACCGTCGTTCATTCGGGTAGGGCAGCTCGAGCTCTTTAGTCGTCGTGCCCGTAAGCAGGAACATCCGCAGGCGATGGAGGAGCTCAAGAAGATCGTCTTGCACCTGATCGACCGTGAGTACGGAGACGTTATCGACCGGTCACTGACCACTGCCGAAAAGGTGGTGTCGCTTGCACGTGAGTTCCGCAGCCGACTGACATCGCTTGTCGCCAACTGGATCCGTGTTGGCTACTGCCAGGGTAACTTCAACAGCGACAACTGTGCCGCGGGCGGCTTCACGCTCGACTATGGACCATTCGGGTTCTGCGATGTGTTTGATCCGCAGTACCAACCATGGACGGGTGGCGGGCATCACTTCGCATTCCTCAACCAACCAGCAGCAGCCGAACGCAACTTTCACTCGTTTTGTTCGGCAGTTCGGCCTTTGTTGGCGGAGCACCCAGACTGCCTGGGGCAGTTGGAGGAAATTCAAAGTGAATTCCCAAAGGTGATGCAGGCACAAATGGAGAATATGTGGGCTGCCAAACTTGGACTTGACGCGTTTGACGCGACATTGTTCCGTGAGCTGGCAACGCTGATGATGCAAACGCCTGTCGATTACACCATGTTCTTCCGGGAACTTTCATCGTTGCCAGGTGACATTGAGCCACTCAAGAAAAGCTTCTACAAAGGCCCGACCTATGCTGCAGACCCCGAAGAGCTGGACAAGCGCTGGTCAGCGTGGCTCTCACAGTGGCAATCGCTCATCCGACCTGGCACTCATGAGGGACTTTCCAGTCAGATGAAGCTCGTCAATCCGAAGTACACCTTGAGAGAATGGTTCGTTGTGCCGGCTTATCAGCAAGCGGCAACGTGGAACTACGCCTTGCTGCGGGAACTACAGGAAGTCATGACGCAGCCGTACGCCGAGCAGTCAAAAGACATAGAGACGAAATACTACAGGCTGAAGCCGCTGGAGCTCTTTGAGGTTGGTGGATCGTCACACTATAGCTGCTCGTCGTGAACGGTTCGGTTACTTGTCCCGCGAGTAAGTTGCCTTATTAAGCCCGAGAACCGCCAGCGTAGATACGGCACCGGAGAGCAAATACAGCGTCACTGAGGCCACTCCGAACTGCGCCGACAGTCCCAGTGCAACCAGGGGTGCAAACGCCGCACCTAGCAACCACGCCATGTCCGACGTCAAGGCGGCTCCGGTGTATCGGAAACGTGCCTCGAAATTGGCTGTGACCGCACCGGAAGCCTGACCATAGGACAGTCCAAGCAGAACAAAGCCGATTATGATGAACAGGTTCTCTCCCATTTCGCCGCCTCCCAGTAAAGCCGGTATGAACAGACTGAACACGGCAATCAGCGCTGCAAGGCAACCGAGCATCGTGCGCCGACCAATACGATCAGCCAGCACACCTGAAAGAACAACTCCGGCGATCGCAAAGCCCGCACCAACGATCTCGATGACCAGAATGTCTGCGATGGTCCTGTCGGAATAGAGACTCAGCCAGGACAGCGGGAACACGGTCACCAGATGGAATAACGCATAGCTGGCCAGCGTGGCCAGGGCGCCGATCAGCACGATCCGACCCTGATGACTCATCAGTTTTGCGACTTTGGATGACTGCAGCTCTCTTTCGTCAAGCAGTTGGGCGTAGTCGTCAGTGGCAACCAGTCGCAGGCGCGCAAACAGGGCAACCACGTTGATGGCAAAGGCTGCGAAGAACGGATACCGCCACGCCCATTCAAAGAAGTCCTTTTCCGACACGCTGGACAGCATGTAGGCAAACAAACTGGCCGCCACAATAAAGCCGACCGGTGTTCCCAATTGCCCAATCATCGCATACCAGCCTTTGCGATTAGCGGGCGCGTTCAGTGCTAGCAACGAAGGCAGCCCGTCCCACGAGCCCCCCAAAGCCACGCCTTGACCCAGCCGGAACAGCGCCAACAACACGATGGCGTAAAAACCGATGTCGCCGTAAGTTGGCAAAAAGGCAATGCCGGCGGTGGTGGTGCCCAGAGCAAACAGCGCTACCGTCAACTTGGCTTCGCGCCCAAAGCGTTCCTGCAACCTCATGAAGATAATGGTGCCAAACGGTCTGGCAACGAACGCCAGTGAGAAAATGGCAAAGGAGTACAGGGTGCCAACCAGCTGCGTCTCGAATGGAAAAAATAAGGCCGGGAACACTAGCACCGACGCGATGGCGTATACGAAGAAATCGAAATACTCCGAGGCCCGACCGATGGCTACACCCACGGCAATTTCACCGGGTGTGATCGGTGCCTGATGACCGGCGGTATCGGCAGGCCGGGTCTGGCTGTGACTGTGGGTAGTCGTCATGGTCGTCGAGCCTCAAACAGAACGTATCAGGCGTCAGTGTAAGACGATTTCAACGGATAGGGTACTGGACAACATGTCCAATCGCGATCAAGATTTCTAGTCTCCATAATAGGCGATCCTAAATCTAGACACCGGATTTGCTTGCATGCTTTTTCCACGATTCCGACACGGATTAACACTGCTTCCGCTGGCCTTGCTCGGTGGGTGTGACATGGTCGTCATGGATCCTTCGGGGGACATTGCCGCTCAGCAGGCTGACCTCATTATCGTCTCCACGCTGCTGATGCTGATCGTGATTGTGCCGGTGATATTCCTGACATTCTTCTTCGCCTGGCGATATCGGAAAAACAACAAAACCGCCACCTATGACCCTGAGTGGGACCATTCCACCAAGCTTGAACTGGTGATCTGGGGCGTGCCGCTACTGATCATCATCGCGCTGGGTTTGGTTACCTGGATCAGTACTCACAAGCTGGATCCCTATCGGCCATTGGACCGGATTGACGCTGACCAGCCGCTGGCGATGGACCATGAACCATTAACGGTTGAAGTGGTATCGCTCGACTGGAAATGGCTGTTCATCTATCCCGAGCAGGGTGTGGCGTCAGTCAACGAGTTGGTAACACCCGTGGATGTACCCATCCGCTTCCACATCACGTCGTCGTTCACCATGAACTCGTTCTACATCCCAGCGTTGGCGGGCCAGATCTACGCCATGGGCGGCATGCAAACCACGCTGAATGCGGTCATTAATGAGCCCGGTGTCTATGACGGCTTCTCAGCCAACTACAGCGGTGCCGGATTCTCAGATATGCGTTTCAAGTACCACGGCGTGTCGGACGACAAATTTCAGGCTTGGGTAGATGAGGTAAAACAACAAGGCAGCACCCTGGACCGGTCCGAGTATCTGGAGCTGGCTAAACCCAGCTCCGCCGAACCGGTCAGCTACTACAGCACGGTGGCACCGGATCTTTACCACGCAATTCTGAACCGGTGCGTCGTCGAGGAGAAAATGTGCATGGACCAGATGATCACCCCTGATCACCCCAACTGATTCAAGAGACTGAGAATGCAGGATAAAACAGACCTGACAAGTTTGATCTTCGGTCGGCTTTCATTGGAGTCGATCCCTTATCACGAGCCCATTCTGGTCGTGACCTTTATCGTCGCCGCGTTGGCCGGCTTGGCGGTGGCAGGTTTCATCACCTACAAAAAGTTCTGGGGCACTTTGTGGCGTGATTGGATTACCAGTATTGACCACAAGAAAATTGGCATTATGTACATCATCTTGGCCTTCATTATGCTCCTGAGGGGCTTCAGTGATGCCATGATGATGCGCCTGCAGCAAGCCATAGCCTTCGGTGGCTCTGAAGGCTACCTGCCACCCGAGCATTACGATCAGCTGTTTACGGTCCACGGCGTGATCATGATCTTCTTCGTCGCCATGCCATTGATTGTCGGCATTATGAACTATGTTGTGCCGTTGCAACTGGGCACCCGGGATGTCGCCTTTCCGTTCCTGAATAACTTCAGTTTCTGGATGACCGCCGCCGGCGCAGGCCTGACCATGGTTTCGCTGTTTATCGGCGAGTATGGAAAAACCGGCTGGCTGGCTTTTCCTCCGCTCTCCGGCATAGAGGGCAGCCCCGGTGTCGGGGTCGATTACTACATATGGTCGTTACAGATAGCCGGGGTAGGGACCCTGTTATCGGGGGTCAACTTCACAGTAACGATCATCAAGAACCGCGCGCCGGGCATGACGCTGATGAAAATGCCCATCTTTACCTGGACGGCGTTGTGCACAAACATTCTTATTGTTGCTGCTTTTCCGATTCTGACCGTGGTGCTGGCCATGCTGTCTATGGACCGGATGCTGGGCACCCATTTCTTTACCAATGATATGGGCGGCAACATGATGATGTATGTCAACCTGATCTGGATCTGGGGCCATCCGGAAGTTTACATCCTGATTCTGCCTGCCTTTGGCGTGTTCTCCGAAGTGGTTGCTACGTTCAGCGGCAAACGCCTGTTCGGTTACACCTCCATGGTTTACGCCACCATCGTCATCACCTTGTTGTCTTATCTGGTGTGGCTACACCATTTCTTCACCATGGGGGCAGGGGCCAGCGTGAATTCCTTCTTCGGGATTACCACGATGATTATTTCCATCCCCACCGGCGCCAAGCTGTTTAACTGGCTGTTCACCATGTACCGCGGCCGTATCCGCTTCGAGTTGCCGATGATGTGGACGGTCTCGTTCATGGTGACCTTCACCATTGGCGGCATGACCGGTGTGCTGCTGGCCGTGCCGCCGGCTGACTTTGTATTGCACAACAGTCTGTTCCTGGTTGCCCATTTCCACAACGTCATCATCGGTGGCGTGCTGTTCGGGATGTTCGCCGCCATCAACTACTGGTATCCGAAAGCGTTCGGCTACAAGCTGGATGAATACTGGGGCAAGTGGTCGTTCTGGCTCTGGAATGTGGGCTTTTACGCGGCCTTCATGCCGCTCTACGTGCTGGGCCTGATGGGGGTCACTCGGCGAATGAACCACTTTGATGACGCCTCGCTGCAAATCTGGTTCGTCATTGCGGCCGTTGGCGCTCTGCTTATCTTTGGCGGCATCATCGCTTCGATTATCCAGTTTGTGGTCAGCTATCGCCGCCGTGACCAGCTCCGGGATTTGAGCGGCGATATATGGAACGGCCGCACACTGGAGTGGTCGACGTCATCACCACCCCCACAGTACAACTTTGCGTTTACGCCGGTGGTCTATGACAACGACGCCTGGACCGACATGAAGAAGCACCAGTTTGAGCGCCCACGAGACGGGTTCCTGCCCATCCATATGCCGAAAAACACGGCATCTGGCTTCGTATTGGCCATGCTAAGTGCCGTGTGTGGATTCGGGCTGATCTGGCACATGTGGCCTCTGGTAGGCCTTTCGTTTGTCGCTTTGATAGCCGGCGTCATCATTCACACCTTCAATTACAACCGTGACTACCACATCCCGGCGGAAGACGTTACCCGGATTGAGGACGAACGGTCACAACTACTGGATAGGTACGCCTGATATGACAACGAACGCGACCGATGCCAATTCGATGCTGCCAAGCTCGCACTTCTACGTGCGAGAACACCACCCCGAGTCAGGCACGCTACTGGGTTTCTGGCTTTATCTTATGAGTGACTGCCTGCTGTTTGCGGGCCTGTTTGCGACCTATGCCGTGCTGGGCAACAGCTATGCCGGCGGACCTACCGGCGCCGATATCTTCGAGTTGCCGTTGGTCGCTGTGAACACCGGCTTTCTGCTGATTTCGTCTATTACCTACGGTTTTGCAATGCTGCAAATGCAGCTTAAGCAGGTCAATGGCACGCTCTTCTGGCTGGCGATTACCGGTCTTTTGGGGGCGGCCTTTATCGGCTTGGAGCTCTATGAGTTTGCACACCTTATCCACGAGGGATACGGACCTCAGCGCAGCGGTTTCCTGACTGCATTTTTCTCATTGGTGGGAACCCACGGCCTTCACGTCAGCGTCGGCATCATCTGGCTGGCTGTTCTCATGGTGCAGGTCAAGCGATATGGTCTGACAACGGAGAATGGCCGACGCCTGATGTGCCTGTCCATGTTCTGGCACTTTCTTGACGTGGTCTGGATTGGCGTTTTCACCTTCGTCTATTTAATGGGAGTCCTGTAATGAGCGAACATAACTCGCATCCCGACCACGGCAGCCTGAAGAGCTACATGACGGGCTTCGTCCTTTCGGTGATCCTGACGGCTATTCCATTCTGGCTGGTCATGGCCAACGTCATTGAAAGCGCGGGCCTTACTGCGCTGATCATACTCGCCTTTGCAGCCGTGCAGATTTTTGTGCACATGATTTATTTCCTACACATGAGCCCGAAGTCGGAGGGTGGCTGGAATCTACTGGCGCTGGTTTTCACGCTTATACTGGTGTTTATCGCCCTGGCAGGCTCCATATGGGTTATGTACAACCTCAATGTGAACATGATGCCTGGCATGATGTCCGAGCCTGTCATGGAATCGCAAAATCCGTGACAGGCAGGGCATTTCATTCAGATTCCAACGCTCTGGCGGGTGAGACTGAGCACCAGTCCCGTTCGATGACCTTTGTGGTTACCTGGGCCTTGATTGCACTCCTTGCCTTTAGCGGCTTAATAGCACTAGGCGTCTGGCAGTTGCAACGGCTGGACTGGAAGCAGAACCTGATTGAGCGGGTTAACCAGCGGGTCGAAGCACCTGCTTCGGCGGCTCCTGGCCCGAATGTCTGGCCCACCATCAATGAGCAGGACGATGCCTACACGCATGTCCAGATAACGGGGCGCCTGCTGCGCGAAAAGAGTACTGCGGTACACACCTCAACCGAGCTGGGGCAGGGCTACTGGCTAATGACGCCTTTGCAGCAGGCCGATGGCACCCTGGTGTTTATCAACCGGGGATTCGTGACGGAAATAACCGATGACAGGGCCGGAGGGCCGTCAGAAAACCAGCCGGTGACGGTGACCGGCCTGCTGAGGCTCAGTGAATCCGGGGGTGGCGTATTACGGGACAATGATCCGGCTAACAACCGCTGGTATTCCCGCGATGTGCAGGAAATTGCCAACACCAGGGATTTGCCCGCCGCCCGGGTTGCACCTTATTTTATTGACGCTGACGCCGGAGGAAAGCCTCGGGCACCTCACTCCCTGAAACAGGCCTACCGGGAACCCGTCGGCGGCCTCACGGTGATTTCATTCTATAATCACCATCTGCAATACGCTCTTACCTGGTTTACACTGGCGCTGATGGTCGCGGCAGGCGCATTCTGGTTTGCCCGCGAGGAGCGACTAGTCCGCAAGCATCGAAACCCCGAACACGAGCCTGAGAGACCAATTTGATAGCACAATGGCATCAGGCGATCAGCATCGCCGGTCGCCACAAGAACCTGCGGTTGCTGATCCAACTGCGTTGGATCGCCGTGCTAGGGCAGGTAACCACCATCGGCGTCGTCAGCCTGTATTTTGGTTATCAGTTGCCACTTGCTCCAATGCTTCTGGTCATTGCCCTCCTGGCTTTGTTCAATGTGGCCAGCTCCTGGCGTGCGCGGTGGCGGCGTCCGGTTACCAACAAAGCCCTGTTCCTGGCCCTGCTGGTGGATGTCACCGGCCTGACCGCGCTGCTGTACCTGAGCGGCGGCATCACCAACCCATTCGCTTTTCTGTTCCTGCTGCAGGTTATTCTTAGCTCGGTGCTGCTGGAAGTATGGGCGACATGGATCATCGTTGGGCTCACCAGTACCAGCCTTGCCGTAATGGCGTTCTACTATGTACCGTTGGCCCCTCCGACCAGCAGCCCCGGGGTATTTTCCGGACCGTACCTCGAAGGTCTTCTGATCAGCTTTACTCTGAACGCTATTCTGCTGGCCTACGTCATCACCCGAATCATCGGAAATCTTCGTGACGGCGATGCACAACTGGCAGACCTGAAACATAGGGCCGCTGAAGAGGAACATATTGTCAGGATGGGGTTACTGGCCTCCGGGGCGGCGCATGAATTGGGTTCCCCACTGGCAACTCTTTCAGTCATTCTCGGGGACTGGCGACGGATGCCTGATCTAGCCGGACAAACCGAGATGCAGGACGAAATCGCGGAGATGCAGACCCAACTGCAGCGCTGTAAAAGCATCGTTAGTGGAATTCTACTATCCGCAGGCGAAACCCGCGGCGAATCGTCTTCTAGAACCACCCTTGATGACTTTTTGCAGGACCTGGTGGCCGAGTGGCAGGAGATACGGTCGATTGAGACATTTGAGTATCATAATCGTATCACCCAGAACTGTTCTGTCGTTTTTGATACTGCACTGAAACAGATGATATGGAACGTGCTTGATAATGCCCTGGAAGCATCTCCAAAGTGGGTGAGGGTGGAGGCCCGGCGGGATGCAGAGGTTTTGCAACTGGAGATCTCGGACAAAGGGCCGGGCTTTCCGCAGGCGATGCTGGCGGAGTTCGGCAAACCCTACCAATCGAGTAAGGGGAGACCGGGTGGTGGCCTGGGACTTTTCCTCAGTGTTAACGTCGCTCGCAGGCTGGGCGGCACTGTGACGGCGAAGAATAACCCTGAAGGCGGCGCCAGCGTTACGCTGACCCTGCCACTGGCAGCGATAGCCTCCCCATAGAAGAATCGATGCAGCACTTTTCTTAAAGGACGGAATACCGATGTCGGCGACGCGTTTACTGTTGATCATAGAGGATGACGAGGCTCTTGCCCGCACTCTTACGCGCTCCTTTAGGCGACGGGACTATGAGGTCGTCGTCGCCGCAACATATGATGAGGCGGCCGCGCTGTTGGAGACTTGTTCGCCCGGCTATGCAGTCGTCGATCTTAAGCTGAAAGGCAGTTCTTCCGGGCTGGAGTGTGTTCAGTTACTCCACAAACACGACCCTGAGATGTTGATTGTGGTGCTCACGGGATTTGCGAGTATCAATACTGCCGTTGAAGCGGTCAAACTTGGCGCCTGCCACTATCTGGCCAAGCCGTCAGACACCGACGATATCGAGGCAGCCTTTGAACATGTGGCGGGCCGTACTAACCTGAAAGTGACCAATCGCGCCACCTCCATCAAGACGATGGAATGGGAAAAGATCCACCAGGTGCTAGCAGAAACCGATTTCAACATCTCCGAAACCGCGCGCCGACTGGGTATGCATCGACGCACTCTGGCCCGCAAACTAGAAAAGAGACCGGTCAAATAGCCTCCGATTTGGAGCGCGACGTGGAGTGTGGTAACGACATAATCTTTTGTGCCCTGCGCTGGCCAAGCAGAATAAGTCAACTGGCTAGACTTGAGGATCACCCTTGAAAGCACTTTCCGAAGTTAATCAGGCCGTTCAGCATCGGCCCTCAGGATTCAATTATGAAATCGACAGCTCTTGTTCTTAAGTATTTCGTAGTTTGCAGTGCACTGGCCATTGCTCCGGCGTTATGGGCTGAATCTGCAACTTCAGATAAAAACTCAGACGACCAATATCTGTATCATCCCGACAAGTCTAAACAGACCGACTTCAATACCGATGTGCAGCCGTTACATAAAGAATCGTTACAAGGGTTCGACTGTATGGATCGGGACGGCGATGGTTATCTATCAATGAGTGAACTTGGAGCACGGGGTGAATGCGTTGAAAATGCGGCAGAAAGAGGTATGGCAACGTCAAGGAGAACCTCTCTTGTCTTTGATCTGATGGATGCTGACCGCGACCGGCGTGTTAGCAAACGGGAATTCAATATCTGGAACGAAATGCGATTGCAGCAGAATTGATCGTCGAGTATGACTAAAAACCTTCGTATGAAGGAAAACAGGTTGCGGTTGGAAAGGCATCTATATACGTAGCTGAACGAAGAGTTTAGTACTTTGTATGGAAGTTCAGTACTTTCTGTGGCGATTGTTTAGTACTTTGTGTTATCGCCCACCAGTTCCGGGGCGGGCCTGCGGGGCGGCAGTTATCCACAACTGCGCATAATGTATATTATGTTAAATACGATGCAGTGTAACAAAAAGATTATGTAACCATTCCATAGAATCGAGTCGTATTCCGCCCCACATTTCAGATTTTGGGTTCGATCACAATGGCCTTTACTCTGGAACGACAAACTTTGAATCAGATCCGTGACCTCAAATTCATTGCGGTCGCTCCCTCTTCTTCAGCAGCCTTCCAGAATTGGCACTTCCCTGAGCACTCTCTCAAAGCCAGCTCTTCCTAACCTGCCCCCAGCCCAAAGTGCTCTGCCAGGTACAGAGTTAGTATGAATGGGATTTATTTAGAAAGTGTCAAATTGACTGCTGCTGGTCGCCAGCAGAGCGAGGTAAGGCAACCTCAACACACAATCCAGGGCTATTGTCGAGCAACCTCAGGCGGGCTTCGTGTAGCTCCGCGATCGCGAGAGCATGAGATAGCCCTAGACCATTACCGGTCGTTGTACGCGAACGCTCCAAGCGGTAAAGGCGTCGTAATACGTTGTCACGTTCCCCTTCTGGAATGCCTGGCCCATTATCGGCAACTCTCAGCACAATTTCTTGCGGGTTGAATGCTAGCCCAAGCGAGATGCTTGACTCAGCGGGTGTGTGTCGCAGCGCGTTCTCTATTAGGTTCGCAGTTAGTTGGCCAAGAAGTGTCTTGTCTCCGCACACAATAACGGGCGTTTGAGGCAACATATCCATGGTCAGGCGATGACCGCCTTCTTCAGCGGCTGGCTCATAGATGTCAACGAATGTTGATACGATCTGTCTGAGATCTACTGCATCGAAACGCGATTTTGCACTTCCCCCTTCGATCTGGGCAATCACCAGTAGCGACTGGAATACGGCAGCGGCCCGCTCGGTTTCGGTGAGCGCACGATCAGCGAGATCGGCCTCGGGAGTGCCCTTCGCAATCCCGGCGCGAAGGTTCTTGAGAAGCACGAAAATCCGCTGTATCGGTGTCTTCAGATCATGAGCGATATCGGTCGACACTTGTCGCAGTGCAGACATGGAGGCTTCTTGCGACGCCCCCATTCGGTTGATCCCGGCACCGATCCGTGACAGGTCATCGTTATGGTCAGCGCTTGGAACTCGCGCGGACAGATCGCCCCTCGTCAGCTGTGCAAGCGTAGACTCGATATGACGCACCCGGCGCGCGGAAACAAGAGCCATCCAGACACCGGCACCGAGTGAAATCAGCAGGGTTGGGAAGATGGCAAAGGAGAGCAACCCGACGAACGTTTCCCGCAGATCACTGATTGATGAGCGGCTCTCTCCAACAATGAGGACTCCCGAAGCCATGGCCTTGGTGCGAAAACTGTAGCCGTCATCACTTAGTTCTCCACTTGCATCGCGCGCTCTCAGATCGACCTCGCCGCTGCGCATCTCTGCGCGAGCGTTACCGAAGCTTCGTCCATCGGGTGTGTTAAAGACGATAACACGCTGCTTCGGATCGACGTCTGCAGCCTCTGTCTCTATCAAGGCGCCGAAAGTGCCAGGGTCGTTTGTCTCGCTTAATCGGGCAACCTGTTGCTCGAGAGTGAGGTTGATCTGGTCTTCCGATTTACTGAGGAGCTGCAACCATGCAAATCCAAGGGTTGCAAAGTTTACGATCACAAAAACGGCAACGAGTCCGAGCGCCAGCCTGACCTGCGAAGACCGCAAAAGGTGTCGGATGCGAGCGAGGCCCATAGTGTTAGTCATTGATTCGATATCCGGCACCGCGGACTGTCTCTATCAGTTCTTTCTCAAACGGTTTGTCGATCTTGGCGCGTAGCCGACTGATATGAGTTTCCACCACGTTGGTTTGCGGGTCGAAACTGATGTCCCAGAGCGCTTCGAGAAGCATAGTGCGCGTCTGGACCCGCCCCTTGTGACGCAAAAGATGTTCAAGCAGCGCAAATTCGCGGGGCAGCAGGTCGATTTCCCGGCCAGCGCGGGTCACCTTGCGGCGACCTGGATCCATGCTCAGATTGTCGGCAGATAAGACGCTTTCCTGGATGATGGCTGCCGGACGCCGTGCCAGGGCCTGAATGCGGGCCAGGAGTTCGCCGAATACAAATGGCTTGACAAGATAGTCATCGCCACCCGACTGTAACCCCTCGATGCGGTCGTCAACGCCGCCAACCGTGGTGAGAAAGATTGCCGGTGTTGTCACCTTCGCTGCGCGCAGCGCCTTGACCAATGACAGTCCGTCAAGGCCCGGCAACATCCGGTCGACAACGAGCGCATCATAGCCCGCGTTCATGGACTGCCCCAAAGCCTCACGCCCATTGGCGACCTGATCCACGATGTGCCCCTCCTGTCGGAGACCCTTTACAATATAGTCAGCGGTTGTTTGGTCGTCCTCAATGACTAAAACTTTCATGGATGGGGGCTCTCCTCCAGCTTTTATGCGAGTTCAGCTTAGGTCATTGAAAACTCTGGCGTCACTTTTTGTGGCCAAGTCGTCTGGCGCCTGACCCAAACGGATACCGATAAATAGCAGCACACCAATAAGAATGCTCATCGCCGCTGCAATAAAACCGAACCCCAAGCCGGCCAAGATAACGAGCAAAAAAGCGGCGCGGGCGCCAAAAGTCTTCAGCGTGTGGATCATGGTCTGTCTCCTTAGATTATCGTTGCGAGAACGGCAGTCTGACGTTGATGGTATTCAACGGTCTGTCAAAACCATTAACACCCTGTAATCTCATTCGAGTTGTTCCTCGTGGGTGACAAAAGTCAAAACAACTGAAGTGCATAAATAAAGGATTCCGAATGGAGCAACGCTGCCACTTTCACGATCGTAGATAGGTCAGCCTGGAAATAACAGAATTTTAACCTCCAGGACAGCTGGCTGGCAGGCTAGGCCTCTAGATTGGGAGTCATGGCAGCGATGGTCGCTGTCTGACAACCAAAGGTAAAACCAATGAAAATTCAACCAAAATCCCGTTTCTCCCGTCTTACGATGGTCACTCTTGCTGGAACCATCGCCCTTGGCGGATTAGGCGCAATGTTTGCACACGCCGAGAGCGGCCGAGAGGACGCGGCGCACGTCCAGGCGATCTCTACCGCCAAATTAACACTGGCCGACGCGGTTCGCACGGCCGGGAAGGCTGGCCAGGGCATCGTGACGGGTGCTGAATTTGAGGTGAAAAATGGCAGCACTTGGTACGAAGTAACGACCCAGAAGGGCTCTAACGAGGTCGATCATCGCATTGACCCAATGACCGGAGAGATTCTCGCCAGCACGTCTGGTGCCCAAGAGAAGGACGGCGACAGCGGTACCGAAGAGGCGCAGGAGTTCTCTGCCATCCAGGGCGCCAAGTTTTCCCTCTTGAAAGCGATCTCGGAAGCCGAAGCCCAGGGGAACAAGGTGCTTGGCGCAGAATTCGAGCATGAAGACGACAAGCTGGCCATTGAACTCAGAGTCGCGGACGCCGCAGGCGTGGTATCCGAACGCATGATCGCTGCCGACACCGGCTCGGCGATCCCGGGTGATCAGGATGACCGCGAAAACGATGATGGCGAATCGGCTGAAGATCACGAAGGCTAACCGCCGCAAGAAACCAGACTGCCGCCTTACGGGGCGGCAGTTTGTTGATCAACACACCTGAGTTGCGAATCAAAATGCCATGCACAGATATGAAACGGTTGCGGAAAATGCCTTATAGTGACGGCCATACAATCAATTAGTTGTCACAAACCCTCAATCTGAGCCCTACCATGATGGATTCGATTACTCAGGCAGCCCTGTCTCTGGCTCAAAGTGCTGGAGTATGGGGCTACTGGTTTGCCTTGCTCGCGGCACTGGCGGAAACGGCGTTTCTCCTCGGCCTTCTGGTTCCCGGCTCAGCATTGCTGTTGTTGATGGGAATGCTGGCTGGACAAGGGGTTTTCGACCTTGGCGATCTGCTGTTTTTCGCTATCGCGGGCGCCACGCTTGGGGACAACCTGAACTACTTTCTGGGGCGTCGATATGGGCGAAACTGGTTGCGTCAGGACCGTTGGTTTCTGAAAGCAGAGCACATGGGAAAAGCTGAGAGGTTTTTTCATAACCACGGTGGAAAAAGTGTGTTTCTGGGGCGTTTCGTACCTTCAGTAAAGGAGATCATGCCATTCATTGCTGGCATGGCTGGCATGGAACGACGTTCTTTCATGATCTGGAACCTGGCCGGTGCCGTAGGCTGGAGTGTCCAATGGATCCTGCCAGGCTATCTGTTTTCGCAGTCCTTGTCCCTTGCCCAGGCCTGGCTCTCTCGCGTTGGCGTCATGGCGCTGATTCTGGTCATCGTGCTGGTTCTCCTTTATGGACTGCGCTGGTCTCTGATGCGTTATGGACCCAGTGGCTTTCAGTTTCTCCGGTCAATTGTTCGATCAGTGGGCGCCGCAATTCATCAAAATCCGGAAGTTGTGAACCTGGCCCGACGCTTCCCCAAGGCCACCCGCATAATCAAACGGCGCTTCAGCCGCGATAGTTGGAAGGGCTTGCCAGTCACGCTTGCGGGCGTCTGTGGACTCTATGTTCTTTTCGTTTTCGCAGGGTTGGCAGAAGACGTAGTTACAGGCGATGCGGTTACCGCAATCGACCTTCGCGTGAATTCACTTTTGGCCAGCATTCAAACACCATTTTTTAACCAGTTTTTCTACGCCGTAACGTCACTTGGCTTTTGGCCTCTGGTGGTTAGCGGTATGTTCACTGCAATGTTCTGGCTTTGGTACCGCGAGCAGTCTGCGCTTATTTTTCCATTAATTGTTTCGGTTGGAAGCTGTGAACTGCTGACCTTGTTCAGCAAGCTGTTGTTTCATCGCCCCAGACCAGTTGCTGGCTTGATAGACACAGCAGGTTTCTCGTTTCCAAGCGGGCATGCCAGCATTAGTGTTGCGTTTTATGGTTTTGCCATTTACCTGGCGATGCGTTCTGCCCGGCTTTGGCGTACACGCCTTAATCTGCTGATTCTGGCCTTGCTAGTGGCATTTTTGATCGGGTTCAGCCGCATCTACTTGGGAGTTCATTATTTCAGTGATGTGGTTGCCGGTTATCTTGTCGGTTCGATGGGGTTATTGCTGGGCATTGCAGCCACCTACCTGAACCCGATTCCTGAACGTTGGTTTGAGCAAAAGTTCGAGCTTGCTCCAGCGTTGAGGCTGGCTGGCGCTATTAGCGGTTTTGCTGCCTTTGCGGCTTTGTTGCTAATGACAAACGCGGGAAAGATCCCCTTAACGGCGCAGCCTGAATCGGTGAACCGACCAATGGTTCAGTCTGAGTTTCCGCAAATAGTGTTGCAGGACAACTCCAACCAGGCCAGTTCAGTCTTTGGCAACCCCGAAGCACCAATCAACACAATTTTCGTGGCCCGCAACCTCGACCAAATTCGTACCTGTTTGTTAGCTGCTGGATGGTTAGAGGCCGATCCGATTCATTGGGGGAGCGTTGTCAATGCCTATCTGAAAGTGGCTCAGGAAGAAGATTATCCGACAGCTCCCTTGTCGCCTTGGTTCTGGAACGCAAACTCCCAAACTCTGGGGCTGGTTCAGCCAGGGCAGCAGGGCCGGGTTTTCGACCGGAGTTTCCTTCGAGTCTGGAGTACGAACCATGCGCTGAATACCGGTGAAGGGCTATACGTTGCGACAGTTGGCCGGGAAGAACGAGAGCCTTGGCATCTCGTTCCGCAATCCCTTCCGAGTTTTAGCCAGGAGCGCGAGATATTGGCTAGAAAGCTGCGTGCAGGACAGGTGACGAACGACGTTTACGAGGTGCCTTACCCGGACACTACCAGCAACACCTCGGGAATCAACACCCCGCCTTATGATGGCGATGTCAGCGTGATCAACTTGGCAACAGAGTGCCAGTAAACTCACTTCAGGAACCCATAAACGCACCGAGACAATGAATGATGTCATGGTGCTGGCATGTCGTCCGGCTTGGTTTTGCTTGGGATGGAACCTTTAGCGGCCACCTTTTCGGAAATGTCGTTGGAGCTGTTACCAATGATGGATTGCAGCGCGCCCTCACCTTTCTAAATGCGCGACCATAATCCAGGCCATCTGGCGATACATTTTTTTCCTGCCCAGTCGCATCCCTCCTGAACGTTCTGATCTGTTTCGCTCTGCATCTCAACTATTTGAAATCCCCGTTGCTCCGGCATGGCTCCCAACCACTGTAGCTGTCGCCGCATTAAATCGCGGTTCTAATCACCGCTGATTGATTCTTGCATTTCACCTTCTCTTTGGATAACAAACGACGAAAAAGCTAAGGCATTATCAACTCTTACCCACTTGGTCCCGATAAGTCTCAAGATCACTCCGCAATGGCTCCAGGTCATAGCCGACTGCGCTGGCTTTGCCAAGTAGATCCGCGACCGAAGAGTAAGCCGCATTTGCATAGGCCCACAAGTGAATGGCGCGCTTACCGGTGCGACAATAGCCAAGTACCGAGTCCGTGGATGATTGCAGGGCACTGGCAAAAGCCTTGATGTCTTCAGGGGCGTACTTCCCCGGTTCGACCGGAATCTCGTACCAGGTAATGCCGAGCGACTCCGCCTTGTTTTTGAGAGTTTCGGTATCAGGCTGGTCGTCCGTTTCATTTCTGGGCCGGCTGGCGATAATCGTGCGGAAACCCGCGTTTGCCAGTTGTTCAATGTCGTCAATACCAGGTTGCGCCATTACGCTGAATTGGTCGTCAACTTTTTTAATATCCATGGGTATCTCCTTCAAGGATTCGAGGGTTGAGCCTATTGCACAAAAGGGGAGCGCCTGGCGACCCACCAACCTGCAATCATTGCCAACAGCATGGCAATCAGCGGGTACGAGGGATTACCGATCGATGCGAATGCCGGCCCCGGGCAATAGCCCGACAGTCCCCAGCCGGTTCCAAACAATGCGGCTCCCACAACGAGCTTCCCGTCCAGGTCATGGCGAGTTGGTAATCGAAAGCTTTTGCCCCGCAGCGGCTTGGCTTGACGGAGTACCACGCGATATCCGATAAACGTCGTTATTACCGCACCACCCAGCACGAATAGCAGTGTGGGATCCCAGGCCCCGAAGATGTCCAGAAACCCTAAAACACGTGCGGGATCCGTCATACCACCAAGCCCAAGCCCAACGCCAAAAAGTAACCCGGCGATATAACCAAAAAAGGCTTTCATGGAGCACCTCCGATCACATGTCGTGTCAGGAAAACGACAACCATAGCTACCAGAAGAAAGACTAGCGTTGCGACCAGCGAACGCTGCGACAACCTGGCAAGCCCGCAAACGCCATGACCACTGGTACAGCCGCTACCGACGCCAGTGCCGATGCCCACAAGCAGTCCTGCCACCAGCATCAAAGGGACTTCGCCGGACGGAGCGCCAATAACAGCCTGTGATGAGTCGGCGACGTTGCCAACGCCGCCAACGAGCATCAATAATAGCGGGCCACTCACCAAACCAAGCAGAAACATCAATCGCCAACCCAGCTCATCACGGTTGGGCTTATCCAGAAAAAGACCGGCAAGGATGCCACTTATGCCAGCAACCCGACCAAGCGTCGCCATCAGAAAAACGGCAGACAGGCCGATGAATCCGCCCCCAATCAGGCCTTGAATACTTGCAGTCCAGTTCATTGAATCCCCCCGTATGATCTCAAACCGAACCCTGGCGTATCCCGTCGTCGAGGGCTTCCCACGCATGTTTGGCTGATAAGTGAATGCGGCTAGCGGCCAGCGCTTTCCCAAGCTTCGTATGGCGCAGGCGATCCATAACCGGACCTTTTACCTCGGCCAGGTGCATGGAAACGCCGGTTGCGCGAAAGTCCATTTCAAGATGCTCAAGCATCTCCAGTGCGCTGGAATCGACGTAGTTAACCGCCGACATCAACAAGACAACATCGTGGACATCCTCATTGCACGACACTTTCTGCATGAGGTAGGTCTCCACTGCGTTGGCGTTGGCAAAATAGAGATTCTCGTCCACTCGAATAATCAGAACTGAGGGCAAGGTATCGACCCGATAGCGGTTCACGTTGCGAAAATGGTCGGTATCCGGTACTCGTCCAAGTATGGCCATGTGCGGTTGGCTGGTTCGCCACAGATACAAAACAAGTGATAGGCCGATACCGATGAGCAGGCCGGATTCGATGCCCAGAAATGGCACGGCCAGGCCGGTAGCCAGCAAGGCTATGCCATCGGCACGATCGTAGCGCCAGATCGCCACTGCGCCGGAAATATCAACGAGCTGCACCACAGCAACAACGATGATGGCCGCCAGCACGGCGTTGGGCAGGTAATAGAACCAGTCCGTAAAAAACGCTGCAACCACGGCAACCAGTGTTGCCGTCACGATGGCAGCAAACTGTGTGCGGGCACCGGCATCGAAGTTGACAACTGAACGCGAAAACCCACCAGCGACCGGCATCGCACCGCCAACTGCTGCAGCAATGTTGCTCATGCCCAGCGCAGTAAGCTCGCGATTGGCATCGATTTTCTGGCGCCGTCGGGCGGCCAGAACCTTGGCGACCGATACGCTCTCAACATACCCCACCAGTGCGATGAGAACGGCGGATGGTAGTAGTGCAACCCAACCTTCAGCGCTCAGAAAATCAAGGTCGGGTACCGGCAGTCCCCCAGGGATTGCGCCAACGACCGAGAGACCGTATCCCTCTGCCTGGCTGACACCTGCCACAACGGTCGAGCCGATCACAATAACAAGCGGGGCCATCCTGCCAATAATGGCAGCCGTGCTATGCGGTATACCGCGGGCAACGAGAAATCGCGCCATTGGTTTGCGCGCGAGCAGCAATAGTAGAATCGATATCAGACCAAACATCAGCGTCGGGACATGAATGTCACCGATACGCTGAAAAAACGGAATCACCGTTGCGAACAGGTCACCGCGTTCAAGTTGGATTCCGCTCAGGTGTTTGAGCTGACTGCTCACAATGAGTAGCGCCGCGCCGCTGGTAAAACCAGACAGCACAGGATGACTGATAAAACTGACCAGGGTACCGACTCTGAAAATGCCCATCAGCAGCAGGAGTGCGCCGGTTTCTGCGGCCAGAATCATGGCACCTGCAAGCGCCGCCTCACTACTCTCATTGCCAAAATGCGTCGACAAGGCGTTGGCCACCATCAATGCAGCCACGGCCACAGGACCAACCGCCAATGTGCGACTACTGCCAATTAACGCATAAACAATGGGTGGCAGGATTGACGCATACAGCCCCATTTCTGGCGGTAATCCAGCAAGCATGGCATAAGCCATACCCTGAGGGACCAGCAGAATGGCAGTGATGACGCCCGCGAGCACATCATCTGACAGATGAGCTGCCCCCGAGCCCTGCATCTGTTTCAGAAGCGTCACTATTGCTTGCCACAGGCCAGATTCGCCGGCACGGCAACATCCATCAGCTTGGGATCGGGCAAATCCAGATTATTCATAATTTGGGCGTACTCGGCTTCCGATTTGCCCGCCAGACGCGGGTTGTAATGTTTTTCCTCGTAGATGGAAGAACTCAACATTCCTTTGTAGTCGTGGGCCGGATACACCAACGTATCATCTGGCAAGCAGAACAGCTTGTTCACAATGGAGTCGTAGCTTTTGCGCGGATCGCCGCCCTGGAAATCCGTCCGGCCACTGCCGCGAATCAGCAGTACATCGCCCGTGAAGACCGCCTGCTGGCCGCCCTGGTTCCAGTAAAAACTGAAGGATTCATCCGTGTGGCCCGGCGTGTATATGGCTTCCAGCCGAATGCCGTCGATATCAATCCGATCGCCTTCCGATACATGCTCTGACACGCATTCCGCGTTGGTATATTCACCCATGATGGTGACGCATTGGGTGGCGTCACGCAGAGCGCCCAGAGCCGTGACGTGATCAGCGTGAGTGTGGGTGTCTATCGCCCTGACCAGCTTGAGGTCAAGTTGGTCAATTAACCCAAGATAAGCTTCTGTAGATTCTTTTACTGGATCAATTATCACCGCTTCCCGCCCGCGGCCCGAGGCAATGAGGTAGGTGTAGGTGCTGGACGTTTTGTCGAACATTTGACGGAACAACATAAAATTCATCCTTGCGATGCAACAACAATGATCTAAGCTTGTAACTAAAGGTAATAATTGACTGAGCAACTGTCAACCTCAAAATGCATTAGCGCAAATCTCGAAAGGAGTGCACGTGATGTCCAATCAACCCCAGTCGCACAATCATGTAGTGGTTATCGTCGGTGGTGGCGCAGCCGGGATTTCGGTCGCCGCTGGGTTACTCCGAAGACACGGCGACCTTGATGTCGCCGTTGTCGAGCCCAGTGAAAGCCACTATTACCAACCTGGCTGGACTTTGGTTGGCGGCGGAGCGATGACCGCAGAGGAAACACATCGGCAGGAACGGGACTACATGCCCGACAGAGCCACCTGGATAAAGGATGCGGTTGAATCATTTCAGCCGGACGAGAATCAGGTCACTTTGGTAACCGGTGATAAAATCACCTACAAGTATTTGGTGGTTGCTGCAGGGTTGAAACTGGACTGGGAGTCGGTTTCGGGTCTTGAAGACACGCTCGGCAATAATGGTGTTACTTCCAATTACCGCTTTGACCTTGCACCTTACACTTGGCGCTTAACACAAGAGTTTTCAGGCGGAAAGGCCCTGTTTACGCAACCTGCCATGCCGATCAAATGTGCTGGAGCGCCACAGAAGGCCATGTATCTTAGTACTGACTACTGGCAGAAAAGCGGACAGTCCGCCGATGTGCACTTCTATAACCAGGGCGGTGCAATGTTCGGGGTGCCAGCTTATGCAGAGGCTCTTGAGAAGGTGGTATCAGACTATGGCATTCACAAACATTTTGGCCACAACCTGACCGCCGTCGATGGCCCTGCAAAAAAGGCATGGTTTGAGACAGAGGACGGTAGAGTAGAAACCGATTTTGAACTGTTGCATGTGGTCCCGCCGCAATCAGCGCCTGACTTCATAAAAGCGAGCCCTCTGTCCGGAGATGCTGGATGGGTTACCGTCGATAAGCACTCCCTGCGTCACACCGAGCATGCAAACATCTATGGGCTGGGCGATTGCACCAATACTCCGAACGCAAAAACGGCAGCAGCAGTACGTCGTCAATTTCCGGTAGTTGTCAGTAATTTGTTACGGGATTTGGGGCATAATGCAGAGGAAGCGCTGTATGACGGATACGGCGCGTGTCCGTTAACCACTGAATCCGGTAAAGTGATGTTGGCAGAATTTCGTTACGACGGCGAAATCGTGCCAAGCTTTCCGTTGGACCCCAGAGTGCCTCGGCGCATCAACTGGTACATGAAACGTCGCTTTTTCCCATGGCTTTACTGGAACGTCATACTTGCTGGCAAAGACTGGAACAAGCCAGCACCGAAACCTCGTCCGGATTTACTGAGCTGATTTTCTCAGCTGCAAGACCCTGCACCTGCGGCAAGTCACCGAAAAGCGCTTGGACAGACTAGCGCCAGGTCATCAATGCCCACAACCGCTACCGGTTCCGCGACACCGGGAGTATTTGGACAACCTATCTTCTGGACTACATTGGCAGCGTGCAGTTTGCGGCGAACCATTCGCAGAGACGAACAAACGGTTTTGGTTCCTCACATCACATAACGTTTCTATAACACTTGCTGACGGCTCATCTTAGGTTCTCGTTTACATAATGTTGCGAGAAATATGGCCGTGTCATGTGTGCGAAATTTGATTGCAGTATAAAATGTTCAACGGTGGCTACTTGCTCCCCTCCTCCTGCCAGGTAATGCGGGTGTGGTAGTGTCTTAAGTCACTGGGCCGCTTATACTTGCTTATACGATGAATGCAGCTAAACTCCTATTCAGCTTGCATTTTTAGTCGCTGTTTGGCTAAAAAGTGTGCCTTCCCTGGCAGGTAACCGTCGGGTTTGTCAGTAGCGGGTCCCGGAGTGCAATCATTGACTGAATCGTTTCAAATAATATTAAGAGTAAAGTGCTGAGATTGCGCATGCAGCAACGTCTATCGCCACTATGCAGAGCCCTACGCCTACGCCCCAAGGTGGTTGCCGCCGTTATTTACTATTCAGTTTCCCCCAATGTAATTGCCGCAGATGATTCGCTTTGGGATATTCCCCTGGAAGAGCTCGGTCAAATTCGTGTGGTCTCAATTGCCTCTGGAACCGAAACACCTCTGGATAAGGCCGCTGCGATCACGTCGGTTATTAATGCTGACGATATTGCGGCCATGGGCGCCACGGACTTGGACCAGGTGCTTGAAACAGTGCCTGGGCTTCATGTGAATCATTCTGATCAGGGGTTCTCTCCGAAGTACGTTTTCCGAGGTATAACGTCAAGCAACAACGCGCAGGCGCTTTTGTTGATCAACGGCATTCCGACAACCACGATGATGTATGGAAACCGTGGCAATGCTTGGGGCGGCATGCCCGTGAAGGTCATTGAACGAATTGAGGTTATCAGAGGGCCTGGCTCAGCACTTTACGGTGCAGACGCCTACTCCGGCGTTATCAACATCACGACAAAGGGGCCTCAATCAATTGACGGACAGACAGTTGGTGGCAGGATAGGTAGCAACGATACGCGTGGTGGTTGGCTAGAATCAGTCCACCAAATGGGTGATTTAGGCTACAGTTTGGTGCTCGAGTACCAAACAACAGATGGGTGGGATGACACCATTGAGCGCGATGCGCAAACGAACTTTGATGAAACCTTTGGAACTTCAGCATCTCTCGCGCCTGGCCCCGTCAATACCGAGAGGGATCAGATTGATGCCCGTTTTGAAATGGGCGATGAACAATGGACATTACGTGCGGGCCTTCAAGACAGAAGCAACATAGGCACAGGCCCAGGCTTAGCCCAAGCATTGGATCCCAAAGGCCAATACTCATCTCGTCGGGTAAACCTTGACTATAGCTACCGCTGGTTCGATATCGCTGAAGGGCTGGATCTGGAAGCTAGGGTGTCCTATTTCAATATTACTCAAGAGCCCGAAAATGACATAGTGCTCTACCCGCCAGGCGCCTTCGATGGCAGCTTCCCCGATGGTTTGATCGGCAGTCCTGGATACAAGGAGAATCAGGCACGACTGGATCTGAGCGCAGTTTACCGAGGCCTCGATAATCATCGCATACATACCGGTTTCGGTACCTTTTGGGCCGATCTCTATGAGGTGACTGAACGCAAGAACTTCAACCCGGATTTCAGCCCCAAGGGCAGTGTAATTGATGTATCAGGTGATCCCAGTGAGATCTGGATGCCAGAGGAAGATCGGACAAACTATTACATGTTTGTGCAGGACGAGTGGAAATTCGCGCAGAACTGGCAATTGGTCAGTGGTATCCGGTTTGATGACTACTCGGATTTTGGCAGCACTATTAATCCGCGGGCTGCCCTGATATGGGCAACAACAGACACGATTACAACCAAACTTTTGTACGGCCGAGCCTTCCGTGCCCCATCATTGAATGAGCTTTATGTATCTAATAACCCAGTATTTATGGGTAACGATGAACTTGATGCCGAAACTATAGATACATATGAGATAGGAATGTCCCATCAGGTGACATCTCGTGTTCTGTACGCTCTGAATCTTTTCTATTACGAAATTGACGACCTCATCAACGCTGTACCGATCTCCGGGCTTATCGCAACTGAATACCGCAATGCTGGCCAGAGAACTGGGCGTGGTGGTGAGCTCGAGCTGGTCTATCAAGTTTCGGACGATCTGTCGCTGAAAGCCAATTACGCATATCAGACCGCTAAAGACGAACGTAACGGGCAATCCGTGGGCGATGCACCAAATCATCAAATATACGGTCGGGCCGATTGGTCCTTATCTTCCCAGTGGTTTTTTAGTTCACAGGTGAATTGGGTAGGTGAACAGAAAAGGACCGCAACTGATCAACGGGAACCTGTACCAGATTCCACTACGGTAGACATGACCCTTCGAACAAAAGGATTATGGCGCGGGCTGGATTTTTCTTTATCCGTAAAAAATATCTTCGACGAAGATGTCAGAGATCCAAGCCCCTTTGCTGAACCACAACCGCCTATTCCAAACGACTTCCCAATGCCGGGGCGTCGCGTTGTAGGAGAGCTCTACTACACTTTTTGAAGGTAGCTCGAATTTAATCCTCCCAATCTCGTTTAGCTACACCGTTATAAACAATGCTTTCGCAACGAATCGGGAAGAAGCTGCCTTCTGGCCGACTTCGAGCATCCTTGAAGCAAGGAGCCATTCCCGTAACGAATCCAGGTGACAGAATAAGCTGGTACTCCTCACATGTGAAGCCCATGTCCGCAGCCAGAGCAGCGTGCACAGCAGCAACGTTCATAGAGTAACCGTGCTTTTTGTTGACGTGTTCGTAGACGGCAAATGCCATCTTTAAATGACGCCCCTCGTAAAAGCCGTACTCTTTTGCCTTGGCCAGCGTGAAAGCAATGCGTTCATCTGTGGCCGCCAGTGGGCGGCCGTACCCGAAAAGGATGCGCCCCTGGTCTTTTTCGTGGTCGACAAAGTTCTCCAATTTTCCACCTTCATCACACCATTTTCCTGCCCGATAAAAGAAATCAAGTGCTCGGACCTCAGGTCGACGGCCATAAATAGATGCTTCCGAAATACTTAACCCAGCCATCATGCCAAGTGATGGAGTTGACCGAACGGAACCAGCTAGAGCCGCAACATGGTTTGGCCAAATCGATGGATCCGGATAGCTGCTACCTACCCAGTAACAGTTCAACATGTTGGCAACATTCCTACCTGGGTCCCTTCCAAGGATGGCGTAAATATAAAGATGCAACCACTCGAGATGGTCCAGCTGATGGTGGAGATCTTTCCCATGCATCACCACCCGTTCTGTCAAAAAAGCTTTTCCGATCCGGGTAACCAAACGGCTTTCAGAATCATAAAGTCGTTCGTGGTTCATTGTTTGCCCTCCTGGTTATGCTCGCTATACGGACCGGGATCGTCCTCCAGCTCAATGGCAGAGCTGTAAAACGGGAATTTTTTCCACCCCATTTTCCTTTGTTCCAATGCATGAACAGCGGCACCAGGCAGCCGAAGCATTAGGTATAGCATGCTGCCCTGATCCTGATCCAGACCTAAATCAACGAACGTTGCAGCCGCGACCGATGTGATGGAAATTGGGCATCGGAAGAATCCCTCAAGAATGTCACGGTGATTCCGCAGCCAAGCCAACGCCCCGTCGTCCGGAGCGAACTGAACCAAAAGCTCCAACGACTGGAGGAGTGTCGTCGGTATGTTGTCGCCATTGGGATCGAAGCCCGGTGGATGTTCTATAGCAGGCCATATATCGGCTCTTTCGTCTTCCTGGGGATCCTGAAGCCGGACTTTCCAGCGCTCAACGTCCTGTTCACACTCCCGCCATAAACGCATACAGATCTCAAGTTCCTGCGAGCCACCATAAAGTCCGGATCCGACCGCCATTGCTGACATTAGTGCCGAGCTATGGTTGGTTCCTGCAACACCGCCATTCATTGCAGCACGAATACTGGCCTCTTTAGGACCTTGGTTGGCAAGGACTAGGGCGATCTTTTCGAGTAATGCGGCTTCGCCAGGCTGCGGTCGATCCCCTTTGAGCATCAACAAAAGGTATTCAAACCAGGTTGCCTTTGTTATGACTTGGCCATACACGTCGTAACCGTGGCAGTAGCAGGCCTTTGCAGCGAAAGGATTGGATTCTTCCGGTTCTTCAAGCCAGAAATTGGAGTGGTAAACATAATCTGATGGCACGCCGGTTCCCCTACTCTAATCGTCAGTTTGTATTGAGCTGGTTAATACCTTCATTCTCGAGCCCAAGGGTGGTACTTGGTCACCATCAACGATGACGTCCACCAGGCATGGGCCCGGTCGAGACAAAATCTCTGCTATATCCAAGTCAGCTAATTGTTCCATGGATTCGACCCGGTAAGATTCGACCCCCAATGCCCGGGCCATCATTGAAAAATCGACGCTTGGTAAGCGAGTTGCTACCTGCTCCCCGCCACTCAACTTCTGTCCATGGCTAACCATACCCAATGAAGCGTCATTGAGAACTAACATGAGAAGGTTAAGATTCTCTTGAAGTGCAACGGTCAGTTCCTGGCCAGACATGAGGTAACTGCCATCCCCGGTAAAACAGATCACCGGGTGCCGACGATTGGCAGTGGCCATGCCAATCGAGGTGCCGATTGCCCAGCCCATGGCCGCGAAGCCCAGGCCAATATGAAAGTGATTTGTTTTGAGGGGCATTTCTTTGGGGCGCCTTACATTCCAGTAGTGAATTCCCCATAGAAAACTGTTCCCAGTGTCCATTAAAACCCGAGCATCCTGCGGACAGACTAGGCTCAAATAGGTCATCAATGACTGGCACTTTATGAGTCCGGATCTATCGAAACACTTATCGGGCTCATCGAAACTGGTGTCGACTGGCAAGCATTCATCGCTGGATATCGATCCGCTGGTTTGTCTCTTTGAACCTAGCCCCCAGGTTTCTGCCAGCGATTCGAAAAGAAATTCAGGAGAACCAAACACCACCAGTTTTGCCATAGTTGAGCGGCTTAGGTGCGTTGGATTATTTGAAATATGAATCAACCGGTCAGACAGTATCGTTGTAGGATCCCAACCGCAGGTAGAAACCTCATCTAATGCCGTACCGATGGCCACTACGCGGTCGGCGCTGTCCATTTTAAGCGCGTCGGAAGCGCTATCGTGCCCAGCAAAGCCAAATACCCCCCGATAAAGAGGATGAAAGCTATCGATCAGGCCCTTTCCGCGCGGGGTTGTAACCATCAACCAATGTCTTGACTCCGCGATCCGGACCAGTATTTCACTCGCTTCTGCTGCTCCTTCACCTAGAACCAGAGTTACTTTCTTGGCTGAATCCAGCTCACTCAACGCTGACTGAAGCGACTCTTTGTTCGGTGTTACTTTATAGTTTGTGAAAGCGTTAAGTTGTCCGTCCATCACGTCATCAGGAATCCGATGGCGCATTACGTCCAAGGGGATCGCAAGATGTGCCGGCCCGGGCTGATTGCTCATTGCATGGCTTACAGCCTGGAGCAGTTTGGTTTCGAGTTGCGCTGGATGTGATACCAGAGTGTTGTACCGGGTACATCGGGCAAACATCTCCACTGTATGGATACCCGTGCAGGACGTTTCCTGCAATGACCCCTGGCCGAACTTGTCCAAGGCTGTTTGTGCCGTTATAACAAGGATGGGAATGCCGTCCGCGTAGGCCGATGCGACACCGGTTAACAGGTTCGTAGCGCCTGGACCAGCAGTGGAACAACAGACGCCTATTTTCCCGGTTTCACGGGCATATCCTTCTGCCATGAAAGCCGCGCCAGATTCGTGACGAGCAGTAATGGTTCGAATGCCTCCGCGGCGCTCACTTCTTGCCAACGCATCATAAAATGGCTCAATGCTCCCGCCGGGCACCCCAAATACATACTCAACACCCAATCGCTCAAGATAACGAATAATCAAGTCACCATTTTCGAGCATTGATAATCCTTTCGGAGGTTACGTCCATTGAAGTATGAATGAAGACGGAAGGTTAACTATTCCAGCGGACGAGGTTTGGCAATCCCATACCCTTGGGCGTAATCGAGCCCAAGCTCAACCAGATGGGCTTTCACCTCGTCGTTCTCTACGAACTCGGCAACCGTCTTGAGTCCTGCGGAGTGGCCGATGCGGTTGCATGCGTCGACTATGGATAAATCGATGGGGTCGTCCAGCAAGTTGCGGACGAAACCACCATCAATTTTAAGGTAGTCCACTGGCAGGGCTTTGAGATAGGAAAACGAACTCATGCCCGCGCCAAAATCATCAAGCGCGAACTTGAACCCTCTGCTTTTGGCGGAATTGATGAAGCTCTGAGTCGCGCTCAGATTGGCAATTGCGGAAGTTTCAGTGATTTCAAAGCAGATACGCTCCGGGATCAGCTTGTAACGCTCCGCTAATTGACTGATGTACAGAAACAGTTCCGGTTCGTTGAACGAACTTCCTGACAGGTTAATAAAGAAAGTCCCCGTGCTCTCATGGCCAAGGCCCGTGCGGTTAAGGTACTCGAATGCCAGTTCGATGACTTTTCGGTCGATCCTTGTCATCAGGTTGAAGCGTTCTGCTGCGGGAATAAAGGCGCCGGGGAGCACGATATCATCCCCCTCTTTCAAGCGGACCAGGAATTCGGTTCTAAAACCGTCAGAGACCTCTGGTTGAAGGGCAACCATCTCCTGCTGCCACAGGCAGAAACTGTTGTTTTGCAGAGCTTGCTGGATGCGGCTGGTCCAGTTCATGTCCCGCTCGCGTTGCTGCATCTCAATGTCGTTGGTTTCGTATAGCTGGACATTGTTGCGGCCCCGATCCTTGGCGGCATAGCACGCCAAATCGGCATGGCTGAGAAGCTCCCCGGCGCTGTTGTAGTTTTCGTTGATCACAACCATCCCGATACTGAGCGACACCGAAAACGGCTTGTTCTGCCACACGAACCTAAATTCGTGAACCTCTTCGCACAACTTTTCGGCGACTTTCTGTGCATGAACCGCGTCACAACCGCGCAGCAGCACTCCGAATTCGTCGCCTCCAAGGCGAGCCAGGGTATCGTCAGAGCGGACTTGATGTGACAGCAGTCCGGCGACCTGCTTTAGCAAGTGATCGCCAGCTACGTGGCCGCAGGTATCGTTGATGATCTTGAACTGGTCAAGGTCGAGATAAAGCAGTACATGCTGGCTGCCAGTCTTGTGGGTGTCTTCAAGCGCCTGTACCAGCCGCCGTTCAAACTCCCGACGGTTCACGAGGTCCGTCAGGCTGTCATGATAGGCCATATGCTCCAGCGCATTCTCGGCAACACGCTTGGCCTGGCGCATGAATCCTTCACGCACTTCCCGGTCGATAGCGGGGATCAACCGGGACAGGTTGTCCTTCATGATGTAATCCTGCGCGCCGGCTTTCATGGCCGTAACGGCAACGCCCTCGCCGATCGTTCCGGATACGATGATTACCGGAAGGTCCTTGCAGTATTTCTTGGTCAGCTCCAAGACCCGAAAGGAAGAAAAGCCAGGCATGTTGTGGTCGGTAATGACGATATCCCACTTTCCCCGGCGAAGGGCATAGGAAAGACGGTCTTCGCTGTCGACCAATTCATGATAGGGGGCTATGCCCCCTTTGCGCATCTCTCGCAGTAGAAGCAGAGCATCGTCTTCTGAATCTTCGACGATCAACATCCGTAGAGGGCTGGCTGTGTCTGTCAATGGCCTTACCTTATTTAAACGAGCGAACCGCACCTGCCTTGGGTACTTTATTGACGAATAGCCAATAGCGGGCAAGCAACTTCATTTGTTCCGTAAACTCCCGATAATTGATCGGCTTGGTGATAAAGCTATTGGCTCCCAGACGGTAGGCATCCAAAAGGTCTGCCGGTTCATCAGAAGACGTAACCATCACCACTGGCAACCAGTTGGTGAGTGGCGAGGACCGAATGCCTTTTAGTACTTCCAGGCCGCTGACCTTGGGAAGCTTCACATCAAGCAAAACAAGACCGAGCGAATCCAAATCTTTACATGGGTGCCTGGCATCGTCGCCAAACAGGAAATCCAGGGCTTCCTGCCCGTCTTCCAATACGATAACTGGGCTGTTCTCACTCGCACTCTTGAGAGCACGCACTGCCAGAACCTGATCATCCGGGTTGTCTTCAACCACAAGGATTGAGTGGCCATCCATGTTTTTGTTTGCCCTTTCAACGAATTGCATAAATGGGTTAAACCTGACTACAGTCTAGCCCTGATCTTCGGCAACAGGCAACTTCACAACAAAACTCGCCCCCTCACCCAATTGCGACGTGGCGGAAATATCACCATGATGTCGGCGAACCACACGATATACGGTCGCAAGGCCAATACCCGTGCCGCCGAACTCCGACGGCGTATGAAGCCGATTGAATGCCACGAACAGTTTGTCGATGTACCTCATATCGAAGCCGACACCGTTATCACGAACCTCAACAGAGACCCAGCGCCCTTCCCTTCTGGACACAACTTGGACGACCCGTTTTTCTTCTTTGGCACTGTACTTCCATGCATTCGCGAGCAGGTTCTGGAACGCAACACGCAGCATCCGGCTATCGCCGACAATCCACATACCTGGCTGTATGAGAATTTCCGTTGGCACCTCATCACTGATGCCTTGCAGTTCTTCCGCAATTTCCTCCAGCAACTGACTCAAGTCTATCGTCTGGTTCTCCATGGACTGTCGGCTGACTCGGGAAAGAATAAGTAGCCCGTCGATGAGCCCTGCCATCCGTACACTCGCCGCACGGATTCGCTTCAGGTAATCCTTACCGACGTCATTTAACTGGTCACCGCAATCCTCCTCCAGAGCCTGCCCAAACCCTTCAACGGCTCTCAGGGGCTGCCTGAGGTCGTGGGAGACCGAGTAACTGAATGCCTCCAGTTCGCGATTGGCCATGCTCAGCTCGGAGGTCCTGGCCTCGACGATGCGCTCCAGGCTGTCGCGACTCTCCAGGATGCGGCGGTTCTGTTGCTGGATGGTGCTGATCATCTCGTTAAAGGTGTTACCCAGACGCCCGAGTTCGTCGGTGCCGGTCACCGGTGCACGAATGGAATAGTCGTGATCCTGAGCAATGCGCTCGGCAGTCTCTGAAAGCTTGAGAATGGGTTCAGACACTATTCTCTGCAACCTGAGCGCTAAAAACACCAACGCGATCAGAATCACCGCACCGATACCGGAGGCAACAAAAACAAAGGTCCGGATATGACCCCGCAAAACTTCAAGGTGTGATGCGAGGAAAAGCTGCCCGACCACTTCATTGTCCAGTGTGACCGGCATCAGTAACCGGTAGGCGTCCCCGACGAACCCGATTTCCAACGATGGACCAACCGAGGGACATTGTCCTTGCTGCCGGCCGGAAAGGGAGGTCATCACATTCCCCTGCTGGTCGTAAACACAGGCCTGCCGGATGGTGTCGATACGCTTCAGACTGGCGATAATACTGCTCAGCTGTTGATTATCCTCAAACACCAGGGCAGCAGCGGACTGCTCCGCCAGAATGCCGGCGATGACATGCAGCTCCGATTCGAGCTGTTTCCGGTAATTCTGATTTTCAACAAAGATGAGGCTCGCGCAGACCAGGGCAATGCCGAGCGCACTGGTGAACAGCGTGAGGAAAAGCAGTTTGGTCTTAAGTCGCCAGTATCGCCTCTGCCCAATCATCGCAGGACCCTCACCGCCAGCTCCAGAAGCCTGGAGTTAATGGTCAGTCCCGCTTCTATTGCGGCTTTCAGGCTAATTTCGAAACGAATGACATTGCCCTGTTTCACGTAACCGACAATGCCGCCCTTGCGAATGAAGTCTGGCAGATCACTAACCGTCAGTACGCCTTTTTGGCTCTGGGCCATTTTGAGCAGTTCGTCGACATTTCTGGACTGGGACTGACCTATAAAGAGTACGTCGCATCCAGCAATATCGGCCACAACGCTGGGGTATCGAAGCTGCAACTCCCTGCCCTGGGATCTGCGACCTTGCAGGGGGGCAAGCAGGTCGCCAAAGGGCTCATCACCATAGATGCACACGTCAAGAGGCTCGGAAACGGTTGCCCCATTAGACCAGGTAATAAAGCGTGTGAAGTTATAGAGGAACGCAGCTTTGACTTCATACTCCGAGCGTATGGAAGCGTGCGCAGACGCCAGGCTGAGAGACAGGCTGAGGACTAGGGAAACAAGATATTTCAGGTGATCCCTCACAAGTTGGCCACGAAACGAATAGTCATGTTGATGAATAAATTATATGAGAGCCCGGCACCTACGGAAGGTTAGCACCCGTTTCGCTGGCGTCAACCGTATTGTAAATCTGTACTCCCCCAATAGCATCCATCTGTGTCTGTTTCGCCAACACCGGAGCAATAGAATTTTATTAAGCACCGGAGGTGGAATATGAACATCAACACAGTCCTGTTTCGAAGGCTCAAACGCTATATTGAGAATCAAAAAACCCGCACACGACTGAAAAGACGCCTGCGGGGAATGCCCATGAGAGAGATGGACCGGTTGGCTTGGGACATTGGAACAACCAGAGCCGAACTGCTGCGAGAGGCACACAGTCCGTTCTGGAGGACGTATCGCTGAGGCCTTGGGATGGAGCTCAGCGTAGCGTCTACTCACGCCAGAATGGCTTGTGCGCTTCCTCTTCCAAACTGCCGTAAGGCAACCCGATGTCCTTTTCGATCAGTCGGGTATCCATTTCATACAATGAATTTCTCAACTGGTACCGCCGACTCCAGCGTTCCGCATAGAGTTTGATGGTGGCGATGGCGCGCCTCGGGAAAGCAGTCCGTGAGGGAACACATGTAATCGATGGTGCTTGTCCGAGTGTTTGATTGACGAGGGTGGCTTTCATTTTCATCTTCCTTTAAATATGAACGATGACTACAATGAAACCATTCTCGACCCGCTCTAATAGGTCGTCCATCGACATTATATGAACCCGGTGTTCGGAAAATATGAACATAAAGCTGGACAGGCTCAAGTCCTTTCTTCTGGTCGCTGAAGAGGCCAATCTGACTCGTGCGGCCGCGCGCCGTCATTCCACACCATCAGCGGTCAGCGAACACCTGCGCCAGCTTGAGGATGAGTTCGAAGTTCTGCTGTTCGAGCGGAGTAAGCAGGGAATGTCCCTGACTGCGGCCGGCGAGCGCTTGCTCATGCCGGTTCGCCAGGTGTTTACCGCCGTGGAAGATGTCCGTAACACCGCGATTTCCTTACGCTCGGTGCCTCACGCGACACTCCGTCTTGGGCTGAACTCTCCGCCTGAATACCTTCGCGTAGACGAAGTGCTCCGCCGGAAGACGGACGCCCTCCCTCACCTCAACCTGGAAATGAAAACCCGGTCGTCAACCCAGATTGTCGAGCAAGTGCTTTCGGAAGAGCTGGATCTTGGGTATGTCTATGGCAACTGTGAGGATCCAAGGTTGAAGGTGGTACCACTCACGCCCGTGCGTATTTCCGTTGTCGGCCCTGCGGATGCGGAATTCGACACCCTGCCGGCCGACTTCGACTCTCGTCGGCGCCTGCCCTGGGTCTGGCCCAACCGGGACTGCCCGTTTTTTGATTTCATGAAAGACCTGCTCGGCCCTCAGGCAAGTCTCTCCGAAGCGGCCACCAGTTCCGACGACGAGTATTCCACGGTGGTTATGGTCAAATCCGGCATGGGGTTCGGGCTTGTCGAGCGGGAGTTCGCAGAACAATCACAGAGCCGTGGAGGGATCCGTATTTTTGATGATCCGGAGATGACCACCAACCTCAATCTGATATGCGGCGTGCGAAACTATGAGCGTTCAGAGTTGCGGGCACTATTCGATCTGATCGCGAGTGAATGGAAGCCGTAACGGTATTCTCACGCCTTGGTGAACTTGTTCACCGAACTGATTTTCTCACCATTCCAGATAAACTCGAAATGCGCCGTCTGGATAACACTGTGGATCCGCCTGGGAGTGAATAACCCCCAGCAGGTGTCGCCGGGTTTTCGAACAGAATGATACTGAAGCCCTTCGGAGCCCGCCCTGTAGAGCCTGCGACCAAAACTTCGCGAAGCTGCGTAGCTGTCAGAGTCGTAGATAGCATCTCCAAAGGGTAACGTTGTGGCGTCGTGCAAGGTCATCGTCCCTACCTTGCACTTAAGCCCCCGAAACACCAGCCGATCGTAATCCAAACCGTGAACGCCCTGCCAATAGCTTGACTGGTGATAGGCCACTTCCGCGATGGCTGTATCGATGCTCTCCCCCATATACAGAACGCCATATTGGCCATCGCTGAAGCGGCTGCCCGCTGGGTTCACATGGGTGAACGGGCCGGTAGCGTAGGAGCAGCCAGGAATGCCGAAAGGGATCTCGGCTTTGCGGATCAGGTTGAGATTACCCAACTCGGTTTGAAGACGGGGATTGGTGAGCGCTTGAAGTTCGTAGAGCGCATCAAACTCGTCTTCGTCCGCCACATCGTCAAACAGGCTGATAGGTGGAAACCGTGAATTGATCAGGCGGAACCCGGTGATGCTCTCGGGTGTGATCGTTGACGGCAATTCCTGACTCACCAGAGCCCTCCGCGCAACACATCAATACGCCTGAAAGTCTCATACAAGGCTGCAAACTGGCCCGTGCTGATAATCTCAAGGGGGCTTTTGCCATTGAAGTACGGATTGTCATTTTTCAGCGCCATAAAGCCGTAAACATTCTTCGGATTCTCGAAGATCATCCGCAGGCAGCCGTGAATGTTGACCAGATAACTGAGACGTTCAATCTGGTCATGGGTCAGGCTCGCCTGCTCAGGCGCTTTGCGATACTTGTAATACGCCGGGCGGGAGATCTGAAGAATTTTCTGTACCTGCTCTGCAGAGCAACCCCAGCGGTCCAGAATATTAAACACGGTCTTCAGGCCAACGCCGGAGACGTTGTTTTTTTCGACGGTTGCGAGTTTCTGCGCGTTACTCATAACGGACACCACTGTTTTCGGGCTTTCGCCCACTGAACACTTGGTATCAGTGTAGACCTTACATGTTATTTTGTCTACGCGAAGAATAACTCAGCAACTCACCCAGCGTGTTCTTCAGCCACGTCGGCCAGGTTCTTGTACTCGCAGTCCTGTTTTGCGAGGAAAGCGTCCGCCGAATCAATCAGGATATTATCGTCGCGCATGAACCGTCGACCCAACAACGCCGGATAGGAAAACTTGCCACGGTCCGTCAGTGAGAACTCCGTCTTGTGACTGGTACCCGCAATACAGAAATCCATGACCACTACAAACCGGCGCTGTGAGGGTGCGCCCTTGCGCTTTATTTTTACCGTACGTTCGACCGGCAGAGTGAACTCCAGAATCACTTCTTCCAGATCTTTACCGTCGGCGTCGTCCTCATCCTGGTGATCTGCTAGCGGCAACTGAAAACTGACCCACTCTTCATCACCTTTCATGAAAGGCTCAACATTGACGGCATGCAATGACGAGGTTTTGGCCCCGGTGTCCAGCCGGGCCTTCATGCGCAAGCCCGTACCCTCGAGTACAAGCCATTCCACGAAGCCAAGCCGCTCCGGCACGGCGCTGTCATTGCTGCTGGTTTCAGCCATGGTGATGGTGGGGAGCAGGATAGCGAGAAGCGCTGCGACAACGTATTTTTTGGAGTCCGTCAACATTCAAAATCCTTTGTGGCGTAGTGTTTGAGTTCAGGAAAAAAGCTCAGGAACCTGCGTTCGAGTTCCTGATTGTGTGTTTTGATCTCCTCGATGATTCCGCCGAATGCATTCCTGAACCGTATGCGATTGGCGACCCGGTCCAGAGCATACCCAATGTTTTCAATATCCCGGTATGAGTGGAACCAGTCGTGGAGCACGATCTGCCGGGTCACCCTCTGCATTTTGTCAGGCATCAACGACGCGTTTTCATCGAGCTCCCGATAGACCTGCTCGATAAAGGTATCGGAATCCACATGACTAAAGCGTTGCCAATTTCTTAACAGGTAGTGATCGTAGAGGATATCCAGGGCCACACCCGAGAAACGTCGACGCTGAGGAGAGAACAACCGCTTGCTGGCAATGACCTGCGGATGCTGGTCGGTAAACGCATCCACTGCCCTGTGATGCTGCAGACCCACCCTCACGTCCCGAGGCAGCTCTTCCGACACAATGCCTCTCGCGAAGTCCCCCAGCAGGCTGCCCACGCGAGCCTTGGGGGAATCTGGAGCAAGGAAAAGATGGGCAAGGTGATTCAAACTGGCTCCCGGTAGTCATGCGAAAGTTGTCGCGAAACACGGTAGCGACAAATAATGGCGACGAACAGGCCTCCGCCGCCAAAGTGTCATTCTGCCGAGCGTTCCGATCAGAAGTAGAAGGTGACACCCAGCCCAAGACCATCAACGGTGGAGCCGTTCTTGTCATAGTAACGCATGTATTCCACGTTGCCAGACACTTCCGGTGACAGTTCAACATTCACACCAGCACCATAGGAAAAGTCCGACTCATCCTCGGTGGTGGTACCCAGGAACGACTCCGCTTCCACTTCAACTCGGGTAACACCGAAAATGACGTAGGGCGTTGCAGGCGATTCGTTCGCCAGATTCAGAGTGGCGTAACCGCCGAAAAAATTGTCCAGCGAGTAATCGACGCCGCCAGTACGGTCGTCGTCCACGCCAAAACCACCGCGGGCCTCAAGCCCGAAAAAGGGCGTCACCAAGCCGCCAACCTTCGCGGACAGCGTACCCACATCAACGTCGTCACCGTCGCTCTCGATATTGATAAAACTGTAGTTCAGGCCGGCATAGAGGCTACCGCCGCCGGACTTGTAGACATCAGCAGAGGCGCTTTGGGAGAACGCCATCAGGGGTACTGCGGAAAGACCAAGCATCAGTGCAATCGGCTTTTTCATTTGAATACTCCTTTTGATTCCAAACCGGACTCACAATCCGAAGTTGCATCAGGCTGACGACAAACACCAGCGGCGGGATCCATGTTTACGCGGAATTTACAGCGATTTAATGTACCTGTAAGACCCTGACACACTTCGGGTTCCACCTTGCGAAAGCCCCAAGCCGCATGTATTCTGACGCCGTCTCTCTGTTCAGCCGGCTAGAGCGTCCTTTGAGAAACCTGAACCCCGTAATCTTTATCATGAGCATCATGTTTATACTTCTCAGTATTTTCATGACCTTACCTGTACTTCTTCTCGTAACTTCTGAATCGCCGAATGCCATGGCGTTTGCGGAGTCTGCGGCTATCTGTTTTGGCACGGGATTACTGGGCATCCTCACGACCTACCGACAGCCAAGGGACCTAAAGCCGCGTTACATGTTCGTTCTGACTGTCTCCAGCTGGTTTATCATCGCCCTGCTCTCCTCGCTCCCGTTCTATCTCAGTGACCTCGGACTCACCCTCGGCGAGGCCTTTTTCGAAGGCACGTCCGGCATCACCACCACCGGTGCCACAGTGCTTACAGGCCTGGACTCCATGGACCAGGACCTGCTGCTCTGGCGCTCTGTACTGCAGTGGATTGGCGGCATCGGGATCATCGGCATGTTCGTTGCCGTACTGCCTTTCCTCCGCGTGGGCGGCATGCGGCTTTTTGCAACGGAGTCTTCCGAATGGACGGATAAGGCCCTGCCGCGAATGAAAACCCTCAGTCGTGGCCTGCTGTTGGTTTACGTGGTGTTTTCGGTGCTTGCGGTCACGATCTATTGGCTATCTGGCATGAACCTGTTTGATGCGTTCAATCATGGCCTGACCAGTATTGCGACCGGTGGTTTCTCCACATCCGACATGTCCATGGGCAAATTTGACTCCAACCTGATTCTGTTGGAAGCGACCCTTTTCATGATGATCGGCAGCATGCCCTTCTTTCTCTTTGTTCGGGAGATGCACGGCCAGCACGGGGTGCTGTTCAGGGATCAGCAGGTGCGATTGTTCGTGACCATCCTGCTGGTGGTGCCGGCGTTACTGACTCTTTATCGTTGGTACGTCTCACCGACTGAGTTCGACCTCTTTAACGGGTACGTGTCGACGCTTTTCAATGTCACGTCTGTCGTCACCACAACCGGCTATGCCTCAGAAGATTACTCAGCGTGGGGGCCACTTGCGTTTGTGCTGTTTTTCTTCCTGATGTTTATCGGCGGGTGCTCTGGCTCAACAGCCGGGGGCATGAAGGTGTTCCGCTTCCAACTCTCACTGATCGTACTGAGGGAGCAGCTAATGCGACTGTTGCACCCCAGGGCCGTGTTTACCCGCAACTACAATGGCCGCGCGGTCAGCGACGAAATTATCGCTTCGATGATCGCCTATACCTTTATTTTCCTGCTGTGCCTGCTGATCATAACGGTCGCGCTGGCAGCTCTGCAGCTGGACTTTATCACCAGCCTATCCGGGGCACTCACCGTGCTGACCAACGTTGGCCCGGCACTCGGCGACACAATCGGGCCAGCGGGTACCTTTGCGCCGCTACCAGAGCTTGCCAAATGGATTCTATCGGTGGGTATGCTGATGGGGCGCCTGGAAATACTGAGCGTGGTGATTGTGCTGTCACCAGCGTTCTGGCGAAGCTAAGCAAGGCAGCCTGCCCTGCCAGCTCCGCCAATGAGCGAGAGGTGAGCTTTACAGCACGTTACCGCGAAGGAACTTGCCGATATCGACGATCTCTTCCATACACACGCTGTGTTCCATTGGATAGGTCTGGTAAGTGGGCTCAAATCCCATGTCCTGCAATTTCTCTACGCTTTGCCGGCCCAGGGCCTCAGGTACCATCGGGTCGAAGGTGCCATGATAGATCCTGATGGGGATGTCTCGATTCGCCTCTGAGCGTTTCACGGTCTTTGCCGTGGCAAAATACGTTGACAGGGCAATAATACCCGCCAGGCGCTTCGGATAGCTCAGCCCAAGCTCGTAGGCTACTGCGCCTCCCTGGGAAAACCCGGCAATCACAATATTTTCGCTTTTCACGCCACGCTCGATTTCCCGGTCCACCAGCTTTGCAACGGCGTCTGACGATGCCATCAACTGATCGGTGTCCACTACCCGGTCAATATCCATCGCCTTGATGTCGTACCAGGCTGGCATTGTCATTCCGCCGTTGATGGTAACCGGCATATTGGGGGCGTGGGGGAAAATGAACCGTACTGCGGCATTGTCGGGCAACCCCAGCTCCGGCACAACCGGCTCAAAGTCATGACCGCTGGCACCGAGGCCATGCAGCCAGATAACCGCAGCGGTAGGATTGGGATTGGTTTCGAATTCAATATATTGAAGTTCTTGCACAAAATACCTCGGGTATCAGGAGTGTTCCGTAGATGTATCCTTGGCGCCGTGGCCATTGTGGGCCTCGAGCGCCGTCACCACCGGGTTGGCGTACATATCCAGAAGATAGGGCCGAATCGCCGGGTCGCAGGCATCAAGTCGACGCTCCATCTCCGCTTCAGCCGCTTCAATTTCCGCCGCTGACCAGGCTTCTGCCGTCACGACCGCATCGCTCACAGAGTCTCTGGTGGCGTGTGAATCAGGGTGTATGCCCCGTTGCTGATAGGCCACCAGATTAGACGTATGCAAGTGATAGTTGGCATGCATCTCCCGATCGATCCGGGCAGCCAGTTCCTTTGGCGTGTTTTCGGCATTCGCGATGGGCGCGCCAAAATGTACGTGCACATGTCCTTTGAATCCGGTAAGCCCGCGCATAATCTGGTCGGTATCTTCACCTTCCGCCTTAATGTACTTCCCTGTGCGGGAGCGGGTTTCCAGCTCTCGGGCCTTATCCATATCGCATGGGTCATACTCATACGCAATGGAGACCGGAACGATGTGCAACCGGTTCATGGCTTCGCCGAAGTCCAACCCACTTTTCTTTTGGCTCATATAGAACATTTTTACGATAGCGGGATCGGTGAAATCCAGTCCGTCTTTGGCGCGCCCTTCACGCTGAGCGATCCAGATGCTTTCGTTGTTTTCGATACTGTGATTTATAAACGCTGAAAGCATGATGTAGGCGTCCCGCATTTCACGGGGGCTGGTCATGCTGCGACGAACCACAAAGCTCTTGTTAAGCCGCATCATTTCCGCAAACACGCGGTTCGCCAGCAGATTGTCGCCGATGGCAATACGCGTGGTGTTGAAACCATTCGCAAACAGCAGGTAGTTGACCACCATCGGGTCGAAGACGATGTCACGATGGTTGGAAATGAAAAGGTAAGCGGTCTGCTTGTTCAGGTTTTCCAGCCCACTGTGGGTAACCCGGGTCGTTGTGTGATCAACCAGTTCGCCAACGTAACCAGACAGTCGCGCCTGGAGGTCATCGATACGGGTAACCCCGCCGAAGTGGTCGGCCAGCCAGCGCTTGACCCATACCCGAAGAACCGCCGGTGCCCATTTGGCCAGTGTGGGCGATTTGAAGCGGCCAATCATATCCAGAAATTCCGGGTCCCGAACCAGATTATTGATGGCGGTTCCGGTTTCCTCGTCCGAGTAAGGTCGGATGGCGTCAAATTCCTGCATGAAGTTCCTGTTTGTTGGGTGCAGAAAAAAGGCGCATTGTAGCGTTTATAAGGTTTGTTTGTCTCCGCCGATTCCGTGGCCGGTTTCTGGTATGATGGCTCGCCTGCCAGAACGACACTTTCTGACATCCGAACTAATGCCCTAACGTTTACCCTCAACCAACACCGCTGGCCAAGTCATGGATTTTGCACAACTCAGCACAGAGCGCCCCCGTGTTTCCGATCAGGACCCGGAAGAAGTCCTTCATCGTGTTTTCGGTTACGAGACCTTCCGACCCTTGCAGGGCGACATTATCTGCGAACTGGTTAACGGTGGCGATGCGCTGGTATTGATGCCCACCGGTGGTGGTAAATCACTCTGTTATCAGGTGCCAGCCCTGGTTCGGGCCGGAACGGCCATCGTCATATCACCACTGATTGCACTGATGCAGGACCAGGTGGCGGCGCTGAAAGAACTGGGCGTTAAGGCCGCATTCCTGAACTCCACCATGGATTTCGAACAGGCTCGGGACACTGAAAACGCGCTTATGACGGGTGAACTGGATCTGCTCTACTGTGCGCCGGAACGGCTCATACAGCCTCGCACACTGGACCTGTTGCATGATGCCTCCATTTCCCTGTTTGCCATCGATGAGGCCCACTGTGTGTCCCAGTGGGGGCACGACTTCCGCTCCGACTACCTGGAGCTAAGCCGGCTGGCCCATGAATTCCCGGGCGTACCCCGCATTGCCCTCACCGCCACAGCGGACGAGCGCACCCGCAAGGAGATCGCTGAACGGCTTTCCCTGACCGAAGCCCGACATTTCATCAGTGGCTTTGACCGCCCGAATATACAGTACAGGATTGCCCCTAAAACCAACGCTAACAAACAATTACTGGACTTCATTAAAGCGGAACATGATGGCGACTGTGGCATCGTTTATTGCCTCTCCCGCAATAAAGTCGACAGCACCGCGAAGTTGCTCAGTGACAAAGGCTACACCGCTCTGCCCTACCATGCGGGCCTCAATGCCGGTGATCGCGCGCGACATCAGGAACGCTTCCTTCGCGAGGACGCCGTCATCATCGTGGCGACCATTGCTTTTGGCATGGGCATCGACAAACCCGATGTGCGATTTGTCGCCCACCTGGACCTTCCCAAAAGCCTGGAAGCCTACTATCAGGAAACCGGCCGAGCCGGTCGTGACGGCAAGCCCTCGACCGCCTGGATGGTCTACGGCCTGCAGGACGTGATCAAGCTGCGACAGATGCTCGAAGGCTCCATGGGCAATGACCACTTCAAACGCGTTGAACGTCAGAAGCTGGACGCCATGCTGGGCCTGTGCGAAGTAACAAGCTGCCGGAGGCAGGTGTTGCTGCGGTATTTCGGCGACACCCTTGAACAGCCCTGCGGGAACTGTGACACCTGCCTGACGCCACCGGAAACCTGGGACGGCAAAATTGCCGTTCAGAAGGCGCTCTCCTGCGTGTTCAGAACCGGCCAACGTTTTGGGGTCACGTATTTGATTGATGTGTTACGCGGCTCTGAGAACGAACGCATCCTGCAGTCCGGTCATCAAACGGTATCGACCTACGGCATTGGTACCGAGTTATCTGCAAACGACTGGAAGTCCGTGTTCCGCCAGCTGGTGGCCAACGGTTACCTCAGGGCTGATCCGGAAGGCTATGGAGCGCTGCAACTCACGGAGCAATGCCGCCCGCTACTTAAGGGCGAAGTGGCTATCCAATTACGCAAGGATCCCGTGGTGAAGGCCTCCAGCGGCCGTGGATCATCAGGGTCCGGCCGCCGCAGGATTGCAGACCAGATCACGGACAAACCCGGCTGGGAAGCGCTGCGCGCATGCCGCAAATCGCTGGCGGATGAGAAAGGCGTGCCGCCCTACGTGATTTTCCACGATGCCACGCTGTTTGAAATCCTGGACAAAAAGCCGAACAGCCTTGCCGAAATGGCTGAGATAAACGGCGTGGGTGCAGCAAAGCTCGAAAAATACGGGGAGACGTTCCTCGCCGCCCTGCGGGAGCTGGACGGCGCTTGAACCGACCTGAGTTTATTGCGTTTGGAAGCCTTTCTTGCGAACGCGATAGTGGGCCATCGAGGTGGCCACATGGTTACCTTCCCTGTCGTACAGTGTGCCCTGCAGCTCAAACGCAGCCCTACCCGTTGCATCGGCCTCAGCCTTGATGGCTTCCACCGTGGCGGCGTCCAGTGAGAACTCCACAAACACGTCGGAGTTCGCCGGCTGCAGGAACTGAAGCGTCATTTCCTTGAGAATGGGCGTATAAGCCGGCCCCAGATCAAACAACGTCAACACGCCACCGGGAATCTCCGCCACCAGAAAATAGGCACCGGCGTAAAGGCTGCCAAAGTGGTTCTTATTGCCTTTCAGGCGTATTCTTGCCTTAACGAACCCTGGTCGAATCTCTTCAACACTGAACCGGTTTCGCGGTGCAAACGGAATCGACAGGCCAATAATCCGGTTGACCGCCGCATAACCGCTGGTTTTACGGAGCCATGCCAGCGGGTGGGTGATTCGCGCCTCAGGGTCCGACTCAGACACCCAATGGCCGGTTGCACCTATCAGATTGTCGATGAACGCCATGTTTTTTACCTGTTGGTGATTTAACGCCCATGATTGCAACCGTTTGAGAGGTATCGCAACTGTTTTTGGGATTTTTTACGGCAAATCCTTCCCGGACATGGAAATTCACCTAAACTGCTGTGATATCAAAACGGGCAACAACAAGAAACTCGAATGGACGCGGGAGTAGGTCGTCAATGAAAGTGAGGCGTGCGCGTGGCTGGCTAACGGCCCTGGCATTGTTTCTGGTTTGCCCGGGTATCAGTGTGGCTTCGGAATACCCGTCTGGAGAAACACAGGCAAAGGAATATCGCCTGTGGTACCGCAATTACGACAGCCCTCCCATACGGGCCCTGGTCGCCCTCGCCTTGGACAAGACTCCGGAATACGGCTCCTATCGAATCACCCGCACCCCGGAGATGGCCCAAGGCCGCGTTGTCCGCGAACTTGAGCGGCAGCGATCAAAATTGGTCGACCTCGCAAATGTTGCAACATCGAGCGAGAGGGAAGAAAGCCTGCAGGCGATACCAATACCGATCGATGGCGGGCTTCTGGGGCTTCGTGTGTGTGTGGTGCTTAAAGAATCATTGCCCAGATTCAAGGGTATCCGCAGTCTCGGCAACCTGCAGGAAGCCGGTATCCGCATCGGCCAGGGCGCACACTGGCCGGACTCCGCGATTCTGCAGGTCAACGGAGTCAATGTGGTGACTCACTCGCGGTACGAAATCCTTTTCCGCATGCTGGAAAATCATCGTTTTGACTGCTTCGCTCGGGGTGTCAGCGAGGTCATGTTCGATCTGAAGCTTGAAAACAACCCGGACTTCGTCATCGAACCCGACCTGCTATTGGCTTACCCAATGCCCTCATACTTCTTCGTCAACCGCCACGACCATGAAACGGCTCACCGGCTTCAATTGGGTATGGAACGGGCCATTTTCGATGGCAGCTTCGGCACATACCTGGACCAATACTATGGCCAGACCATCAATGAGCTGAACCTGCATAGCAGGAACGTCCTTGTCCTGGAGAATCCCTACCTGACGGAGGAGTCCCAGGCCATTGGCAGCCGCACCCTCCTCGAGCTCCGACGGCGAATCCGGAAATTATCCGCGCCTAAAGGAGCATCCTACTCAAACCCTGAATCGTGACACGTTCTGGCTGAGTGTGTGACCAACCGATTCAATCTGACCACTGTATACATCGTTTTCGCTGGCAGCCTTGGCGGCTTCCTGACCCTGGTCGGCAATACGGGTGATGGAGGAGTTTAACTCTTCTGTTACCGAAGTCTGCTCTTCAGAGGCCGTTGCGATCTGGGAGGTCATCTGACTGATCGACGTTATCGCGTCGGCAATACGATTGAGAGACTCCATTGCATCCTGAGCTTTCTCCATGCTCACATTCGATACGGCCGTTGACGCTTTCATGACGTCCACGGCCTGGTTTGCACCGCTTTGCAGGCGTTCAATCATGTTGTTGATTTCTTCCGTACTGTCTTGAGTGCGGCGGGCCAGATTTCGTACTTCGTCAGCCACAACGGCAAAGCCACGGCCTGCGTCCCCGGCCCTGGCTGCTTCAATCGCGGCGTTCAACGCCAGCAGGTTCGTCTGTTCAGCAATACCCTGAATAACCTCGAGAACCGAGGTGATGTCGGTAACGTCCTTGCCGAGTTTGTCGATAACTTCCGCAGCGGCGTTAATTTCCTTCGATAGTTTTTGTACCGCATCCCGGGAAGCCGCAACGGTCTCAAGGGAAGCGCGACTGTCTGCATCGGCGGTGTTTGAGGCATCCGCCGTCTGTTGGGCATTCTGAGCAATTTCCCCAGCAGCGGCAGACATCTCATTGATCGCAGTGGCCACCATATCAATTTCGGCCTGCTGTTTTTCGACACTGTCGCGGCTGCTGCTGGCGGTATCCCGCAGGGATGATACGTTTTCGCCAAGCTCCGACGTGCCTTGCTGGACGTCACGAACCACGTTCTGAATATTCTCCACAAAGCTGTTGAATTCCGCCGCGAGCTTGCCGAACTCGTCGTTGGCGCTATCATCCAGGCGCTTGGTGAGGTCTGCCTCGCCGCTGGCGATTGACGCCATGGCGGCATTAAGCTTACGAACCGGAGCCATCAGGACGCGGATACCAAAGTGCAGGATCACCAGCGACACCAACAAGCCAATCACCGCGATGACCAGTCCTGTTACGCGGGCGGCGCGAACCGGCGCATTGATTTTGTCCTCGTTGATAAAGGTGCCGAGATACCATTCAACACCACGGGCACCTTTGATGCGATGGAAACCGGCGGTCCAGCTGGCGTCTCCGGTGTCATATTGGTGAACTTCACCGCCGAGCTGGGGTGATTCTCCCAGAAGACTGCTGATCTTCTTGCCAACCAATTTTTGATCCGGATGAAACAAAACGGTGCCATCGTCACTGATCAGCGCGGCATAACCAGTGTTGGCCAGCGTAATAGTGGAGAGCGTTTGCTCAATGGTCTTCAGCGCAATATCACCACCCACGACACCCTTGTAGGCCCCATTCCTGACCGGCGCCAAGGTGGAAATGATGGTACCTCCAGTGGCAGCATCCAGGTAGGGTTCGGTGAAGGATGCCGAGCCCCGTTGTTTTGCCTGTTTGAACCAGGGGCGTGTGCGCGGGTCGAAATCCGCAGGAAGCGTGGTTTCTGAAGCTTCATCCTTCATCAACATATAGCCGTCGTCACGGCCAACATAGACGTCAATGAACCCGCCACCGGTTGTTGCGGCGGCCAGGATAACCCGTGCTTCCGCGTCGGTTTCCACTGACCCCAGCGCTTTTGCCGTTGCTTCGGTCATGGCAAGGCGCGTGTTGAGCCAATCCGCGATGCTGGACGTACTCTGAGCCACCGTGTCTTCAATCAGCGCATCAACATAGGTATCCGTAGTGTCCTGTAACCGGAGGTTGCCGCTGAGTGTGAACGCCCCCATAACAAGTAAGAGCAAAATACCAAAGGCGACGAGCAACTTCTGGCCGAAACTCAGCGTCATTTTCCGGGTCCTTTTCGAGACAGTCTATTCGGGGGATCAAGCAAACAGCCTATCGGCTGCCTATCATTCACAAACTGGTTTTCGGCGTATGCTGCGAAGTCTTTAGCGCTATCTGGTAAAATACCCATTTCCTCACCCAACGGGAGCTGCCGTATATGGCCCACGAAGAACTGCACCTCAACCTTCGTAACCTGACCAATGATGACTACCCACAGCTCCAGCGGCTGATGGACAGGGTCTACGACGATATTGGCGGTGCCTGGCCAGAGGACACGATTGAGGCTCTGGTGCAGCAATTTCCGGATGGCCAGATCTGTATCGAGGAATCCGGTGACCTGGTGGCCGTGGCACTCACGGTGTGCGTCAAGTATGAGCGGTTCAGTAACCCGCACACTTACGACGACCTGATCCTGCGCAATGAAAAGATCTGGCACAACGCCAAAGGCGACTCGCTTTACGGTCTCGATGTGTTTATCCACCCGGACTATCGCGGCTACCGTCTGGGCCGGCGGCTTTACGAAGCCCGCAAGGAACTCTGCCGCTCGATGAACCTGCGCGCCATTCTGGCAGGTGGGCGGATTCCCGGGTATCACAAGTATTCAGACCAGCATTCCCCGGAAGAATACATCCAGCGAGTGGATCGCAAGGATATTTACGATCCGATCCTGAGCTTTCAGCTGTCCAACGACTTCCAGGTCACCCGGCTGATGCACAAATACCTGCCGGAAGACGAAAAATCCCTGGGATACGCGACACTTCTGGAGTGGAGGAACATCCTCTATACCCCGCCCTCGCCGGTGCTCAGCGTCAAAAAAACACAGGTGCGTTTGGGTGCGGTCCAGTGGCAGATGCGTGAGTTTACCTCCGTGGAAGAAGTGCTGGAGCAGGTGGAGTACTTTGTGGATGCACTCTCGGACTACAAGAGCGATTTCGCGCTGTTTCCAGAGTTCTTCAACGCACCGCTGATGGGCCTGACCGACCAGGTTGACCAGACGCGAGCCATTCGCTTTCTGGCAGGCTTTACCGAACAGTTCCGAAACCAGATGTCGGAAATGGCGGTCAGCTACAACATCAACATCATTACCGGCTCAATGCCGCTGCTCGAAAATGAACGGGTCTACAACGTGTCCTATCTTTGCCACCGCGACGGTCGGGTGGATGAGCAGCGCAAGATCCATATCACGCCCCACGAACGCCGTGACTGGGTCATCGAGGGCGGTGAAAAATTCCAGGTGTTTGACACCGACGCCGGCCGCGTGGCCATCATGATCTGTTACGACATCGAATTCCCTGAATTGGGGCGTCTGGCTGCCATTGAAGAGGTGGATATTATTCTGGTGCCGTTCTGGACGGACACCAAGAACGGCTACCTCCGGGTCCGACACTGTGCCCAGGCGCGTGCGATTGAAAATGAGTGTTACGTCGTGATCACCGGTAGCGTAGGCAACCTTCCGAAGGTTGAGAACCTGGATGTCCAGTACGCCCAGTCCTCTGTATTTTCACCGTCGGACTTTGCCTTCCCCCACGATGCAGTAATGGCGGAAACAACGCCGAATACGGAAATGATCATGTTTTCGGATATGGATCTGGAAAAGCTGAAGCTGGTGCGCAATGAAGGCTCCGTGACCAACCTGAAAGACCGGCGCACGGATATTTACGAACTCAACACCCTACAAACAGGCCAAAATAGTAAAAGCAGTTGATGAACCGCCTGAGAGCTCTATCGTATGACACTGAACACGTTGCCAAACTGACAGAGTGTGGCTATTGTTCAACCATATACTTTAAGGAATATCCCCTCGGGGTGTCATCTGGACGCCCTCGGGGTGCCTATAGAGATCATTTTTAGATGAACGAAGCACTGCCGGATCTTGTCGCACATTTTCACATCAAGCGTGGTCTGTTCCGCCGGGAGCGTGTGCAGGCCGCGATTTTCGGTCTGGATCACTTCGGATGTGTGATGAAGACGGACAAGATATTCAACCCCGGTGATACGGTTATTCTGGATCTCGTGATGGAGATGCCGTTTGACGACATCAGGGCGGATGGCATCACCGGCCTTGTGACGGAGCGCAGGAAGCACTGTAGCAATTTCTTCTATTCCGTTGATTTTATAGAACTCAATGACAACCGCTCGTCTGCTCTGACCGAAAAACTCAGGCGCATTCGGGAGGTGGTAATCAAGAAACAGACGCTGAAGTCCAGACGTTCCTCGGGGCCCGCCTCCAGCATTCGGCAATTGGCCTGAACCCACCCATGCCCCTGCATCAACTCGCACTTTTAGGAGAAAGTCCTCATGGCGAAGAAAGCCAACAAGCAAAGCGTTGATAAAGTCGTCAAGAAAGTGAACAAAGAGTTCGATAAAACATCATCACAAATCGAAAAGCTGATCAACGACGCCCTCAAACAGTTCGACAGCCTGCAAAACCAGATTCAGGAACCCGTCCGCAAGCTGTTAAAGGAAGTGGATGAGCTTCGTGATCGTGAAATGAAACGTTTTAACGAAGAATTTGAACGTCGCCTGGGTGAATTTCACGATTTGCAAAACAATATACTGGACCGTCTTGGTATCGCCAGCAAGGAAGCCAGCGAAGAAGCGAAGAAGGTTACGGACCAGGCCGCCAAGAAGGCGACTACCACCTCCAAAGGCAAGTCTGCTCCGAAAAAAACCACCGCCAGTAAGGCTGCGGCTAAAAAACCGGCCGCCAAGAAGCCCGCCACACCAAAAGCGGCAACTGCCAAGAAAGCCGCCAAGCCCAAAGCGAGCGCAGCCGCCAAAAGTCCGGCAGCAGCCACTAAAGCCGCTCCCAAGAAAGCCACCGCGGCCGCGAGGAAGCCAGCTGCAACGAAGCGAACTCCGAAGCCGAAGGACAAGAGCGACCTGACCCAGGTTAAAGGTATTGGGCCAGCCACTGCCCGTAAAATGAAGGACGCAGGTATTACCTCGGTTGATCAGATCGCCAATCCGTCTGACGCGGACAAAGAAAAGCTTCAGGCATTTTCAAGCGTGAAAGGCTTTAACACCTTCAGCGACGAAGCCAAGAAAGTTATTTAATGCAACAATCCGAACAGCCTGTTTTACGGGACATTGTCCTGATTGGCGGCGGACACAGCCACGTTGGTGTTCTCAAACGTTTTGCCATGAACCCCGTGCCTGGTGTCCGCCTTACCCTCATCTGCAGGGATACCCACACACCCTACTCCGGCATGCTGCCCGGATACGTGGCTGGGCATTATTCCTACGACGACGTACATATCGACCTCAGTAAACTGGCCGAATTCGCGGGCGCGCGCTTCTACCGCGATGAGGTTATTGGCATCGACCGCGGTCGAAAGCGGATAATCTGCCGTTCCCGGCCGGACGTGCCCTACGACATTTTGTCGGTGAATATCGGCTCTGCTCCCAAGTTAGGTGATGTCAGCGGAGCTGCTGAGCATGCAGTGCCCGTCAAGCCTATTAACGGATTCAATAATCGCTGGCTGTCATTGCTGTCGCGGCTTGAAAACCATGACGGCCCGATGACCGTTGCTGTGGTCGGTGCGGGTGCGGGTGGCGTTGAGCTCACACTGGCCATGCAGTTCCGGCTACGAAATGAGCTCGAGAAACGCGGCCACGACCCGGACCAGCTGCACTTCCATCTGTTTGATGCAGACCAGCAGATCCTGCCTACCCACAACGCCAAGGTGCGTGCGGTATTCGCAGAAACGCTCGCAAACCGTGGGGTGAAGGTTCACCTGGGATCCGCCGTCTCAGAGGTGGCAGCCAATCGTTTGACCACGGAATCCGGCGACACCCTGTCGGTTGACGAAGTGCTCTGGGTCACCCGTGCCGGCGGCCCCGAGTGGCTGCGGGACACTGGCCTGACCTTGGACGACGGTGGCTTTATCCGGGTGACGGACACCCTGCAGACAGAGACCGACGACGATATCTTTGCCGCCGGTGACATTGCCAACGTGGTAAATTATCCCCGGGAAAAAGCGGGCGTATTTGCCGTTCGTCAGGGCCGCCCGCTGGCGGACAACCTCCGCCGCCATGCCCTCGGAAAGCCGGCGAAGCCATTCCGGCCGCAGAAAAAATGGCTGGCGCTGATCAGTACCGGCGACAAATTTGCCGTGGCCTCCCGGGGTGACCTGTCTTTGGCTGGCTCTTGGGTCTGGCGCTGGAAAAACAGCATTGACAGACGTTTCATGGCGAAATTCAATGATCTTCCCGCCATGGAAGAGAATGCCGCCCTTCCCGACACTGGCGCCGCACAAAACCCTGAGGAAGCCTCACAGGCCATCTCCGCAGTAGCCATGCGTTGCGGTGGCTGCGGTGCCAAGGTCGGCAGTACCGTGCTGTCGCGGGCGCTGGGAGAGCTACGACCAATAGAGCGTGACGACATCCTGATTGGCCTACATGCACCGGACGACGCCGCCGTACTGACCGTCCCACCCGGAAAGGCGGTGGTTCACACCGTCGATTTTTTCCGCGCCTTTATTGACGACCCCTATGTGTTTGGCCGGGTGGCCGCCAATCACGCGCTGGGCGACGTGTTTGCCATGGGCGCCGAAGCTCAGAGTGCCACCGCCGTTGCGACCGTGCCCTACGGCATAGAGTCCAAGGTGGAAGACGTGGTTTACCAGATGATGTCCGGCGCCGTGGAAGTGCTGAATGAAGCTGGCTGCGCGTTGGTGGGCGGCCATACGGGCGAAGGCCGCGAGTTGGCACTGGGGTTTGCAGTCAACGGACTGATTGATCCGGATGACGTCATGAGTAAGGGAGGCCTGCGGGCCGGAGACGTTCTGCTGCTGACCAAGCCGATCGGCACCGGGACGCTGTTCGCGGCCCACGCCAAACTGGTTGCAAAAGGCCGCTGGATTGATTCCGCCCTGGCCTCCATGATGCAGTCCAACAAGGACGCGGCACAGTGCCTGCGCCGATATGGGTCACGAGCCTGCACCGACGTAACCGGTTTCGGTTTGCTTGGCCATCTTGTTGAGATGACTCGCCCCTCCGGCGTTGATGCGGAGCTGGATCTCACGGCAATACCGATTTTGCCTGGCGCTGAGGAAACTGCGGCAGCAGGCATCCTCAGTTCCTTGCAGCCGGCCAATATTCGTCTGCGGCGTGGCATTCGTGACCAGGAAAAGTGGGTCAACCACCCGCGTTACCCGTTGATCTTCGACCCGCAGACGGCCGGTGGCCTTCTCGCCAGCGTACCGGCCGACCAGGCCGACGCCTGTATCAGCGAACTGAAAGCAATGGGCTATCCCCACACCGCCATTATAGGGCGGGTGTTGCCCCAGGACGAAAGCGGGCCTATTGAGCCGATCACGCTTCGCGACTGAGCCTGGCGCGCTCCGCCACGGCCCGATCCATAGCTGCCAATAAGGCAGCCTGTTCGGCCTCTGGGGTAAAGTTGCTGGCGAGCTTAACAACACGATCAGCCAATTCCTCGAGGAATTCGGGGGATTGTTCCGCCCGCTGTAAAATCCTGGCGAGATCGGTATCGTCGCCCACACTGAAGTAGCCCGGATAGTCATCGCCCAGAAGGCCGACATTGCCGGAGATATCCGACGCAATAACCGGGAGGCCAGCACGGCATGCTTCCGACACCACATTGGCGCCGCCTTCCATGATCGAACTGATCACCATGGCCCGGGATCGCAGCATTAATTGTTGGATGGTTGGCTTATCGACTTCACCCAGCCATTTAAAACGAGGGTTGGCTGCCTGCTCGGCCAATGCGTTATTCTCCCACTCTGGTGAATGCGCCCTGCCAGCGTTGATAATGCGAATCGCCGATGTCTCGGGTAAGTGTCTTGCGGCCAACGCCGCTCTGAGAGGATCTTTTTCATCCCGCAGATGGCCAATAACGCAAATGCCAAATTTACTGTTGTCAACGATGGCCCGGCCTTTGGGCTGTTCGGCCGACTGCAGTACAGTGACCAGTTTGACGGCAAATCGCTCGGGAATGTCGCGAGCGACCCGGTGATGAAGCCCGATCAGGCAATCGGCCAGCGCCATGGAGTTGAAGGTTGGTTCGGGGTATCGGTATTGGTGGTCGTAGATGTCGGTACCTGTCAGCACCACGATCAATGGTGTATCTGGATGGTGGTCGCGAATACGCGCTACCGCGTCGCTGCTTCTCCAGGCATGCAATGCGATAAACAGGTCGGCAGGCTGGCTACTGTACTCGGTGAGGATGAACACCTGATGCCTGGCCTGCTCGAGCAAATGGCTCCACCGCTCCGCCGTAGCCCGGTTACCGGCCCTGGAGCCAACTCGTGCAGGTGTTATGATCGCTATTTTCATGGCAGCGGGTTTCCGTAAAATTTTCAGCTTTGAGTCGGTATCCATAACCTGTTTGGATAACGGAATCGTATAGATGTTCAGAGTTAGCGTAAATCACGGTATTCTGATGGACCTTGAGCGTTTGTTCGTGATCTGCTCCTGCTAAATCCAATCCCAACTACAAGGGAATTCAAATGGCATTGAATCTCATACGGAAATTGATGGTTTCCAGCCTGTTCTGTTTCGGCGCAGCGTCTGCCTCGGCCGAAACATTCGTTTTCACGGCAATTCCCGACGAAGACGAGACAAAGCTGGTTGAGCGTTTTCGCGGTGTTGCCGATTACCTTTCAAGTGAATTGGACGTAGACGTGCGCTACATTCCTGTGAAGTCCTATGCCGCTGCCGTCTCCGCATTCCGCAACAACCAGGTTCAACTGGCGTGGTTTGGCGGGCTGTCCGGCGTTCAGGCCCGCCGTCTGGTTCCGGGCTCCGAGGCCATTGCCCAGGGTGTTGAGGACCAGGCCTTCGAGACCTATTTCATCGCCAACACCAGCACCGGAATTGAGCCAGCGGATGAGCTCGCCTCCCTGGAGGAAGACCTGCAGGATAAAACCTTTACCTTCGGCTCCAAAGGCTCCACATCGGGCCGCCTGATGCCCGAGTTCTATATCCGCGAGACCTTCGGCGAGCAGCCGGACAAGTTTTTCTCGCGTGTTGGCTTTAGCGGCAACCACACCCGTACACTGCGCCTGGTTGAAGCAGGCACCTACGAGGTCGGCGCCCTGAACTTCCAGGTATGGGAGAAGGAACTCGCAGGCGGCAATATCGACACCGGCGCGGTGCAGGTGATCTGGAAGACTCCTGCCTACCCGGACTACCAGTGGACCATTCGTGGCGATGTGAACGAACGCTTCGGTGAAGGCTTCAAGCAGCGTGTAACGGAAGCCCTGCTCAACCTTGATGACCAGGCGCTCCTCGAAAGCTTCCCTCGTTCCGGGTTCATCCCGGCCTCCAACGATGATTACGAGCCCATCAGCAAGACCGCAGAAGAGATCGGAATCCTCGATTGATGGCGGGATTCGACTTATCAGGCCTCACAGCCTCGTTTGGAGGGGAGCGGGTAATCGGCCCGCTCTCCCTCAAAGTCAAGGCGGGTGAACAGGTTGCCCTGGTGGGTAAAAGCGGGGCGGGAAAATCGACCCTGATGCGCTTGATCCATCAGCATGTCAACCGCAATTCGTCCCTTGTACCTCAGGAACTGGGCCTGGTGAATGCATTACCGGTGTTCCACAACGTGTTTATGGGGCAGCTCGATCAGCATGGCAACTGGTACAACACGGTTACCCTGATGAGGCCATTCTCGCGGGACAAGGACAAGGTACGGGAGTTGCTTAAAGCGCTGGGCATGGCAGAAAAACTGTGGATACCCACGGCGTCGCTGTCCGGTGGCCAGCGCCAGCGAGTGGCGATTGCCCGTGCGCTTTATCGCAGTGCGCCCCTGCTGCTGGCTGACGAGCCAATTTCTGCCCTTGATGGACCGATGGCGCATCAAGTGATGCAATTGCTGAAAGATCGCTTTTCAGCCAGCGTGTTTGCACTTCATGATGTTGATATGGCCCTCGCTTACTGTAATCGTATCGTTGGCATTCAGGACGGCCAGATAGCACTCGACGAACCGGCAGAACGTCTGGTCGCGTCGGACATCATGTCTCTCTATTAGCGAAGCCGATCCGTTTCATGTTCCAGTCGCCAACCGTCCGAACGAGCTTTATTTTCCTGGCCATTGCGCTGGTTGGATTGTTGTTTGCCGACATTGCGATCACTGCCTCCAATCCCTGGCGTGATCTCGGTAATTTCTTTTTCGGTGTCGTAACGCCGAACTTCTTCAGCAACGAAGGCCTGATGACGGCCCTGCTGAGAACCGTATCGTTTGCCTTTGTGGGTGTTGCTCTCGGAAGTATCAGCGGCTTCCTTCTGGCGCTTGTTTATCGCTGGCTGCCGGTTCGTATTCTGTGCGCGTTTGTGCGCGCGATACACGAGCTGTTCTGGGCGCTTATTTTCCTGCAGTTTTTCGGCTTCCACCCGCTGACAGGCGTTCTAGCCATCGCGATCCCCTACGCCGGTATCTTCGCCAAGGTCTATTCGGAAATCCTGGAAGAAGCCGACCCCGAACCTGGTCGCCTGTTGCCGCCACGTACGGGCGTCATTTCTGCCTTTCTTTACACCAAAATACCGGATTGCTGGGTGCAACTGCGAACCTACACCGCTTACCGACTGGAGTGTGGTCTGCGCTCCAGTGCCATCCTTGGCTTTGTTGGCTTGCCAACCCTCGGTTTCTACCTCGAATCGGCCTTCTCACAAGGCCACTATTCCGATGCCGGCGCCATGCTGATCCTGTTCTACGTGCTGATAGCCACCATGCCCCTCTGGGTCAAGCCGAAGCTGTTGCCCGCTTATATCCTCGGCGCCCCGTTTTTTCTGGGCGAAGGCCTTCCGATTGTCTGGAGTAACGTCGGCCGGTTTTTCACCCAGGACATTGTGCCGTCACCACTGCGGGGAGAAGAAGGCTGGGCCGGCATGGGCGCGTGGCTGGGGGACATGTTTATCAATCAGGCCATGCCTGGCATCTGGAACACGGTAATCCTCACCCAGGTAGCCCTGGTTGCAACCGGGATCATTGCACTGCTGGCCTTCCCGTTGATTTCCACTCATTTCGGTGGGCCGGTGCGCCGCACGTCCGGGCATGTCTTCCTGGTGATCATGCGGTCCACGCCGGAATACATCCTGGCGTATATCCTTTTGCAACTGTGGGGACCGTCCATGTTGCCCGCCGTCGTCGCGTTGGCGTTGCATAATGGGGGCATCATAGGCCATTTGATTGGCCGGCAGTCCAGCACCATCCGGTTACGCCCGGATGCGCCGAATGGTCTTAATCGATATACCTACGAACTGGTGCCCAGGGTCTATCGGTCATTCCTGGCGTTCCTGTTCTATCGCTGGGAAATCATCATGCGGGAGACCGCCATCCTCGGCATACTGGGCATCTACACTCTGGGTTTCTATGTCGACAGCGCCATTCAGAACATCCAGTTTGATCGCGCCATGGTGCTGATCCTGATCACCGCATCGCTGAATATTGGTGTCGATGTGCTGGGCCGCTTTATCCGCAGGAAACTTGCCCTGCAGACCATGCCCACCTGCTAGCTTGCCTACCGCGTCACAGTTCCACGGATTCCTGCCGCTTTTGGCCCGGCTTCCCTTCGTGCCCGAGATACATTTGGTTACACTCGGAATAACGAATGCAACAATCTCCACCAGAACACCGCTCGGACGGATTTGAACAGGGTTTGAGCAAGAGGGAACACCTATGATTAGCAGCTTTATTATGCTGTTCGAAGTCGGGCTGATTGCACTGCTGCTTTTACTGGTTTTTCGCATGCTGACGCTGGCCCGAAACGATCCGTTCGTGCCGGCTTCCGTGGTGACAATGGTGGCCGGCCACCAACATTCAGCCCAGCCTCCACTACCAGAGGTTCAACAGAAACGCTCCGTTGCTGCTCCGCAACCAACCCGAACGCCCCCTTTAAACACGTGTGGGCTGATCACCCAATTGCATATCCTGATGAGTCTTCAGGACCGGGATTGCCGGGAACACGGGCTAAATCTGGAAAGCGCAGCCCATGCGGTTCGGGAATACGCCGTCGCCTGGTTGTACGGCGCTGCCTGCGCCCTGTGTGAAAAGCCGCAGCGGCATTCAGATGCGCTGCTTACCCTGGTGAGCAAACTGGCCAGCCGAAAAATCGGCCTACGGCAGCCCGAAGCCGTCCAGGCGCTATCGACCATGACCGGCAGCTCAACCCTGTTAGCCTGTTTCAGAAGTGGTGTAAGCGGCGCAGAGCACTGGAGCGGGCATCGCTATGTTCCCGAGGAACACAGCCTTTACTCAGCCGTTACTTCAAACGCCTTTATCTAACGTGTAACAGGAACACCCGCTCAACGGCGGGTCTCGGGGCGGGTAACGGGGTCTTCCAGCGTCCAGTCAACGCCGAGGTTCACGGCTTCTGCGGTATCCGGCTTATCGACAGGGCTCCCTGCGACCTCTGGACGGGAAAAGCACCCGTCGTCCAGACGTTCCATCGACTCCACATCCACGGAACGCACCACGTAGCTGTTGCCATTGCTGATGACCCTGGTGCGATGGCTGAGCCCAAAGATGAAACGGCAATAATCCAGTTTGAGCTGAAGCAGATCCTGTTCCGCTTTCTGAATTTTCCTTAACAGGACTTTCTGTACGCTATCGCCATAATCCATATGTTCTTCCCTGGACGATGTGTGGTGGTCTGCTGATTTTACACAATCCTGACACACTGTCATCCCATCGTCAGACGCGGTCCTTGGCTACAAAGGTCAGTTTTACGGGCATCGCGAAGGCGTGATCCATACCGGCCTGAAGGTCGATCCGCCAGGTCATGTTTGGGTCCGTGGTGCAGAAAGGTGCGGTAAACCGTGCCTCCCAGATTTGGCCCTTACCATCGGGCGACATCCCCGCTTTGGTCATGGGAACAGGGTACTCCCCCAGGTACATGGACTCTCCCCGCAGCACGGCCAACATCCGGGGCTGATTCCTATCGGTCTTTACCGTTAGGTGGTATTCCGTGCCCTGGGCCTGAACTCCGCTTTTTTGCAACCGCGCCTGCCAGCTCTGGCCCTCTTGTGCCCAATGGCACGTCTTATTGAGGAGATTGCAATCAACCGTGCCCTGATCGGCCTCCCCGGCGTCTTCAGACATCAACCAACGCGGCCCAAAAATGCCCAACGTAACCACGCCGGCAATGGCAAGCACAGCAACAAGCGCTCTCAACAGATCCACTCCTCCACAATTAAGGCGGCATTATGGGGATAATCGCTGACAAGGCAAAGCTTTCTATATCATCACCGGTCATGAGAAAATACCGCGCTTTGATTCACCACCAACAGGACAAGCCAGTGCAACCGGACATCTCCGTCAAGCACCTCAACAAAGTCTATGCGGATGGTTTCAGGGCCCTCAACGACATCAACCTCGACATCGAGCGGGGAGAGATCTTCGCCCTGCTCGGCCCGAACGGCGCCGGCAAGACCACACTGATCAGCATTATCTGTGGCATTGTGAACCTCTCCGACGGCGAAGTGAACGCTGCCGGCTATGACATCGTGAAGGATTATCGCAAAGCCCGTGAGAGCATTGGCCTGGTTCCCCAGGAGCTCAACACCGACGCCTTCGAAACCGTCTGGGACGCCGTTTCCTTCAGCCGGGGCCTGTTCGGCAAGGCGCCCGCACCGGATCATATCGAGAAGGTCCTGAAAGACCTGTCGCTGTGGGACAAACGCAATAACCGTATCATGTCCCTTTCCGGTGGCATGAAGCGTCGCGTGATGATTGCCAAGGCGCTGTCCCATGAGCCACGCATCCTCTTCCTTGACGAGCCCACCGCCGGTGTCGACGTGGAGTTGCGCAGGGACATGTGGGAAATGGTGCGCAAGCTGCGGGAAAACGGCGTCACCATCATCCTCACCACTCACTACATCGAAGAAGCGGAGGAGATGGCCGATCGCATCGGCGTTATCCGCCAAGGCGAGATTATCCTGGTCGAGGACAAGTCCCGGCTTATGAGCAAGCTGGGCAAGAAAGAGCTTCGCCTGCACCTGCAGAACCCGTTGGAGAAGATCCCCGGCACACTCACGCTGGAGCCGGTAGACCTTTCCGATGATGGCTACGAGCTGATCTACACCTTCGACTCCCAGCAGGAGCAGGCTGGCGTAGCACGGCTGCTGCGAACGCTGGGTGACCTGGGCATCGAATACCGGGATCTTCAGACCAGGGAAAGCTCCCTGGAAGAGATTTTTGTTGGCCTGGTGCATGAATAAAACCAACCGGTATGCGGGAGTAACGCAATGAACCTTTACGGTGTCCGAGCAATCTACAACTTTGAAATGGCCCGCATGCGCCGCACCCTTATGCAGAGTGTCGCCTCGCCGGTGATTTCCACCTCACTGTACTTCGTGGTGTTTGGCTCCGCCATTGGCAGCCGCATGGGCGACATCGACAACATCAGCTACGGTGCCTACATCATTCCCGGCCTGGTGATGCTGTCGCTGCTGATGCAGAGCATTTCCAATGCCTCGTTTGGCATCTATATGCCGAAGTTCTCCGGCACGATTTACGAGCTCCTGTCGGCACCGGTCTCCTATCTGGAGGTCGTTCTCGGCTATGTCGGTGCCGCCGCCACCAAGTCGGTCATACTCGGCGTCATCATACTGATTACGGCCAAACTGTTCGTTGATTATGACGTACTGCACCCTTTCTGGATGTTCGCCTTCCTGGTGCTCACCTCCATTACCTTCAGCCTGTTCGGTTTTATCATCGGCATCTGGGCGGACGGATTTGAAAAACTGCAGATTGTTCCGCTGATGATCGTGACACCGCTGGTGTTTCTCGGGGGCACCTTCTACTCCATCGAAATGCTGCCGGAGATCTGGCAGACCATCAGCCTGTTCAACCCTGTGGTGTACCTGATCAGCGGCTTCCGCTGGGCGTTCTACGGCGTGTCTGACGTGCATGTGGGTATCAGCGTGGGTATGACACTGCTGTTCCTGACGGCGTGCATGGTTGCGGTGTGGTGGATCTTCAAGACCGGCTACCGGCTGCGGTCGTGAAAGCCCTGTTGGTTTGCCTGGCGCTGTTATTCTCCGGTTGCCTGGCAGCAGTCCCGGATAACGACGCCTTGCCGGTGGAACAGGTTTGCCTGATCTCCGCCGACAAGGCGGTACCTATCACGGTTGAAGTGGCGCGCACGTCAGCCGAACGTAGCCGCGGACTGATGGGCAGGGAGATGCTGGCGCCAAACGCCGGCATGCTGTTCGTCTACAACAACCAGCGCCGGGCCGACCACGGCTTCTGGATGTACCGCACGCTGATTCCACTGGATATTGCCTATCTGGACCGTGACGGCGTCATCGGCGCCATTCGCCATATGGTGCCCTGCCCGTCGGACCAGGGCCGGGACTGCCCCACCTATGAAGCCGGCGTCCCGTTTTATCGGGCCCTGGAAATGAATCAGGGCTATTTCGAAAGCCAGGGCATTGGCGTGGGAGATCAGCTCTCCCGGAAACCATCAGACTGCCGCTAGCCGCCCTACTCGTCCTTCCATTCCGGTTTGCGCTTGTCCAGAAACGCGCAGATGCCTTCGTGGGCATCGGCTGCCTGCAGGTTCTTCGCCATCACTTCCGACGTAAAGCCGTAGGCGTCTGCCAGCCCCATCTCCAGTTGTTGATAGAACGCTTCCTTGCCGATTTTAAGGGTATGGCCGGATTTGCCAGCGATGGTCGCGGCCAGGCGGTAGACGGTTTCATCGAGCACCTGTTCATTCACCACCCGATTCACCAGCCCGATCTGCTCTGCCCTAAGTGCGTCGACCATCTCTCCGGTTAACAGCATTTCCATGGCCTGCTTGCGTGAGACGTTTCGGGACAACGCCACCATCGGCGTGGAACAGAACAGGCCGATGTTCACGCCCGGCGTGGCAAAACGCGCGGTATCCGCCGCTACCGCGAGGTCGCAACTGGCCACCAGCTGGCAACCGGCAGCGGTCGCCACGCCAGCCACACGGGCGATCACCGGTTTCGGCAGGTTCACAATCTGCTGCATCACCTTGCTGCACTGGTTGAACAGTTTCAGCTGGAACTCATGGCTGTCGAGCTGGCCGCGAATTTCCCGCAGGTCGTGTCCAGCACAGAACACTTGCCCTGCGGCCGCAATCACCACCACCCGCGTGTCCTTGTCACCCGAAACAGATTCCAATTCGGCGGAAAGCGCTTCCAGCATGGCCATGGACAGGCTATTGCGGCGCTCCGGCTGGTTCAGTGTGAGCGTGGTGATTCCGTTTTCGGAGTATTTTTTTACCAACACCTCGGTTTGCTCGGTCATCATGCCCCCTACCTCGTTTTCCTGATGTATCCTTTATCCCATGAGAGATACAAAGAAACAACGCCGGGAACTGGAAAAGCAACTCACCGAAGCCTCCTCCTACAAGCACTGGCTCGCCACCGCCACAAACCTGGATGAACTGGAGGGAACACTGGCGTGGCGGGAAGAGGATGGCTGCGAACTGCTCCACGAAGCCCTGATTCGCGACCACATCACGGCCATGAAACGCTGCCGCGACAAAGGCGATACCCGAGCGCTGACGCGGGTACTGCAGGAAAGCCTTTATCGCCACCTGGGTGAGATTGGCAACCCTGACCTCTACGCCATCGCCTGGAGCGGTACCAAAGTTCTGGTCAGTGAGTTCCTTGATGAAGTGGAACGTTCCATGAACTTCATCTGCGACAACCCCATGCCGGGCGTATCCGACCAACAAAAGCTGCGCCTGTTCCGGGATGCCGAGCGAGTGTATGGCCGCCCGGCGCTTATGTTGAGTGGTGGCGCCGCCTTCGGTATCTATCATATTGGTGTCACCCGCGCACTTTGGCAGGAAGGCCTGCTTCCCGACGTGATTGCCGGCTCCAGCATGGGGGCGATTGTCGCCGGCGCCATCTGTACCCGCAACAATCGCGAGCTCGAACGCTTTTTCAACGAACCCGGGGAGATCCACCTGGATGCCTTTCGCTGGCTCGAACCCAAACGCATCTGGCGAAAGCGTCATGCCATGGACCAGTTCCAGCTGCTCCACCACATTCGCACCAACATCGGCCGTACCAGCTTTCAGGAAGCGGCTGAACGAAGTGGCCGCACCCTGAATATCTCCGTATCGCCGACCCGCACTCGCCAGAAACCCCGCCTGCTGAACAATCTGGCTTCGCCGGAGGTGCTGGTGGATTCCGCCATCCTGGCATCCTGTGCTGTGCCTGGCATCTATCCGCCGGTAACGCTCCAGGCCAGGGACAAGGATAGGGGTGACAACGGGGGCAAGCCCTATATGCCCACGGAGCGCTGGATCGACGGCAGCGTTCATGGCGACCTGCCGCTGATGCGCATGGCGCGGCTGCACAACGTTAATCGCACCATTGTCAGCCAGGCGAATCCCCACGTGTTGCCCTTTATCAGCCATCACCACCAGCGCGGCCCGGGCGCCTCTGCCAAACAGGCTGCCGCATCGCTGATGCACGCCCAGGTAGCGACAACGCTTCAGCTCACCCGCAACAGCTGGTCATCAACGGTACTGCGGCCTTTACTGGAGCAGGCCCACGCCATGGCCACGCAGACCTACCTGGGGCACATCAACATACAGTTCCCGTTCAAGCCGCTGCTGTATCGCAAGATATTGTCCAACCCCAACAAGGAAGACCTGGAAATGTTCATCCGGCTTGGAGAACAGGCTACCTGGCCGAGAATGGCCATGATTCGAGATCAGACACGCATCAGCCGCACCTTCAGCGACTGCATCACCCGGCTTGAGAAAGCCTGCGCCGCCAACGACAACGCAGCGGAGTAGCGGCTTGCAGACGACGCGACTCAAAGGCCTGACCATTGCCGCACTGGGTGTGCTGTTCATCGTTCCGGACGCCCTGCTGGTCAAGATCACCTCCGTGGAGCCGGTGGTGTTTCTGTTCTGGCGCGGGCTGCTGCTGGCGTTCAGCTTCCTGGTGATCAGTTCGGTACGCTATCGCGCCCGCCTGGGGGCTGAGATCCGTCGATGCGGCTGGAAAGGGGTGTTCTGCGCAGTCGCCTTCGGGTTAAGCCAACTGGGTTTTGTGATGGGCATGAAGAACACCGCCGCTGGCAACGTACTGGTCATCCTCAACACCTCACCGGTCATTGCCGCACTCATCGCCTGGCTGGTCTGGAAAGAAGCCCTGCCGTGGCGAACCTGGGTGGTCATCCTCGTCTGCGTGGCGGGCGCCACCCTGATGGCCCTGGGCGAGTGGGGCCGTGGTGACCCGTTAGGGCTGATTATGGCGGGCGTTGCGGCGACCGCTCTGGCGCTGAATCTCAACGTGGCACGCTCAAAGCCGGACAGCGATATGAGCCTTGTACTGATGTTCGGCGCGCTGCTCGTTGCCGGCGCCGCAGCCCTGGCGGGCGGCGCAGTGATGCTCTCACCCAGGGATGCCGTATTCATCGGCCTGCTCTGCCTGTTCTTCCTGCCGGTGGCCTGCGTGCTCATCCAGATTGGCCCGCGTTACATTCCGGCCGCAGAAGTCAGCCTGATGCTGTTACTGGAAACCATACTGGGCTCTTTCCTGGTGTGGCTGTTCCTCGGCGAGGTTCCCACCACCCTGAGCCTGATCGGCGGCGCCATTGTCTTCTCCGCATTGATGATCCACGGCTGGATCGAGGTACAACGGTATCGGCAAACCCGTTCGGCCTGACGCATCCGTTGATGTACGGACATTCCCCGCCGATTTGTAAGCCACCCAAGACTCCGGGCGGCAAAAACTGGATAATGGCCTTCCGGCTTTTGAAAGCCCGCTCAATTCTGCAAACCCGGTACGCTGTTCATGGAAATCAAAGTTAATTTTCTCGAAAACCTCAGGCTTGAAGCCAAGTTTGACGATTTCACCGTGGTCACGGACCAGCCCATTCGCTACAAAGGCGACGGCTCGGCCCCCAGCCCGTTCGATTATTTCCTGGCGTCATCGGCGCTCTGTGCGGCGTACTTTGTGCGGGTTTACTGCAAGGCGCGGGACATTCCCACGGAAAACATCCGCCTGTCGCAGAACAACATTGTCGACCCGGAAAACCGCTACAACCAGATTTTCAGAATTGAGGTGGAACTGCCGGAAAACATTTCCGACAAGGACCGCCAGGGTATCCTGCGCTCGATTGACCGCTGCACCGTGAAAAAAGTGGTGCAGACCGGCCCCGAATTCCAGATTGAAACCGTCGAAAACCTCGACGAAGACGCCCAGGCCCTGCTGATGGCCCCGGAAGGTGACACCAGCACCTACATCGAGGGCAAGGACCTCCCGCTGGAACAGACCATCGCCAACATGAGCGGTATACTGGCGGACTTGGGCATGAAGATCGAAATCGCCTCCTGGCGGAACATCGTGCCCCACGTATGGTCGCTGCACATTCGCGATGCCGCCTCCCCGATGTGCTTCACCAACGGCAAGGGTTCTACCAAGGAAAGCGCACTGTGCTCGGCATTGGGTGAATTCATCGAACGCCTGAGCTGCAACTTCTTCTACAATGACCAGTTCTTCGGCGAAGACATCGCCAACAGCGATTTCGTCCACTACCCCAACGAAAAATGGTTCAAGCCAGGGCCGGACGACGAGCTGCCCGACGGCATCCTAGATGACCACTGTCTGGCCATCTACAACCCGGAAGGCGAACTCTGCGGGTCCAACCTGATCGACACCAATTCTGGCAAGATCGAACGGGGCATCGTGTCGTTACCGTTCGTACGCCAGTCCGACGGCGAAACGGTGTATTTCCCCTCCAACCTGATCGAGAACCTGTTCCTCAGCAACGGCATGAGCGCGGGCAACACCCTGCCAGAAGCCCAGGTACAGTGCCTGTCTGAAATCTTCGAGCGCGCCGTCAAGAAGCAGATCATTGAAGAGAAAATGGCGCTGCCGGACGTGCCGCAGAGTGTGCTGGATAAATACCCGCACATTGTTGAGGGCATCAATGCTCTGGAAGCACAGGGATTCCCGATCCTGGTGAAAGATGCCTCCCTGGGCGGCCAATTCCCGGTTATGTGCGTGACACTGATGAACCCGCGAAACGGCGGCGTGTTCGCCTCTTTCGGCGCGCATCCGAGTTTCGAGGTGGCGCTGGAACGCAGCCTGACCGAACTGCTGCAGGGCCGCAGCTTTGAAAACCTCAACGACGTACCGGCGCCCACCTTTAGCACCCAGGCAGTGACGGAGCCCAACAACTTTGTCGAGCACTTTATCGATTCCACGGGCGTGGTGTCCTGGCGGTTCTTCAGCGCCAAATCCGACCTGGAGTTCTGCGAATGGAACTTCTCCGGTACCAACGAAGAAGAGACCAGCACCCTGTTCGGCATTCTGGAAGACCTTGGTAAAGAAGTGTACGTGGCGACCCATGAAGACCTGGGCGCGCCGGTATGCCGCATCCTGGTGCCCGGCTATTCTGAGGTCTACCCGGTAGAGGATCTGGTGTGGGATAACACCAACATGGCGCTGGACTACCGCGAGGATATCCTCAACCTCCACGCCCTCAGCGATGATCAGTTAGCCGACCTGGCCGAGCGCCTGGAAGCCAGCCAGCTCGACAACTACATGACCATAATCAGCCTGATTGGCATCGAGTTTGACGAAAACACCGTCTGGGGCCAGCTCACCATTCTGGAACTGAAACTGCTGATTTGCCTGGCCCTGCAATGGCACGAAGAAGCCCAGGAATTTGTCGACATGTTCCTGCAGTTCAACGACAACACCGTGGAACGCAACCTGTTCTACCGCGCCGTGAACACCGTTCTGGAAATCACCCTGAGCGACGAACTGGAACTGCCCGATTACCTACCCAACCTGCAGCGCATGTTCGGCGATGACACCATGGCCGCCGTGGTTGGCTCAGTCAGCGGCGAAGTACGCTTCCATGGCCTGACACCCACAAGCATGCAGCTGGAAGGTCTGGAGAAGCATCAGCGGTTGGTTGATAGCTATAAGAAGTTACATGCTGCCCGCGCCGTGAAGGCCGGCTTGAGACAAGCCGAATAATATTCACAGGCTTGAACCCCCGAAGGCATGGAAGCCTTCGGGCAATGGCTCACCCCAGAAAAGTAATCCTGCAGCCTCAGTGGATCAGCTACAGGTCGCCGTGAACTCTCCCCACAAACCGCCCCTGCATTCGTGAAATTACTTGAAGTGACCTGTCATCGCTGAAGACAACCAAGATGAAGCTGGCTTTATTGTTCTTACAAATCATTGACCGACACCCGCTAATTCATTATTGATATATTGTTATAACTTTTTGTGAGTTACGATATCGGCATGACTTCTCATCAGAAAATCAGGAGGCATTCCGATGCGTCGACCGATGGTTACTGCCTTTTTTGAGGAGGCGAGCAAAACGTTCAGTTACGTTGTGAGGGATCCGGAAAGCACAGCCTGCGCCATCATCGATTCAGTCAAGGACTTCGACTATGCCGCAGGACATACAAGTGTGCACTCGGCCAACGCTATCGCAGATTTCGTCCAGCACGAAGAACTAACAGTAGAGTGGATTCTGGAAACCCACGTTCACGCCGATCACTTGTCCGCCGCACCATACCTCAACGAAAAATTCGGGGGCCGCATCGGCATTGGCACGAACATCAAAAAGGTGCAGCACATTTTCGGGAAGGTATTCAACGCCGGTACTGAATTTGCTCGCGACGGCAGTCAGTTCGACCAGTTGTTCGAGGATGGCGATACCTTTGCTATCGGCAGCCTTGAAGCAAGGGTACTGCATACCCCCGGACACACCCCGGCATGTCTAACCTATGTAATCGGCGATGCCGCCTTCGTTGGCGATACGTTGTTCATGCCGGATTACGGTACCGCACGGTGTGACTTCCCGGGAGGTAATGCACGTGCCCTTTATCGCTCGATTCAGAGAGTCTTGGCTCTGCCGCCGAAGACACGCCTGTTTCTGTGTCACGACTACAAGGCACCAGACCGCGAATACTATCAGCACGAAACCACAGTTGCAGAACAGGCCGCTAACAACATCCACGTCCATAAAGGGATAAGTGAGGATGAGTTTGTAAAGATGCGCACCGAACGTGACGACACACTCGCAATGCCGCGTCTGCTCCTTCCGTCAATCCAGGTGAACATGAATGCTGGCCAGATGCTCTTCACCGAGAATGAAGATCAAGCCTATCTAAAGATACCCATTAATCGCTTCTGAACCACTCGTCAGGAGATTTTATGAACATCAGAGTACCCAAGTGTTCTAACTGCCCACGTAATGAAGCTGCTTAAACGTTGTTCCCCATAACGCATTGGCTACCCCACTAAGGGCGCGACGTTTTCAACAGTGATGTACTGGCTTCTAAGAAGTCCTTAAAGGAGACAAAATGTGAACACGATGGCAAATCTCTCCGGATTGGCTGGCGGTGTATTTATCGGTCTGTCGGCCGTGTTGCTGATGGCAACCATCGGGCGCATCGCCGGGATAAGCGGTATTGTTTCTGGCTTATTGTTGGAGCGTCCTACTGGTGATTCCGCCTGGCGATTGGCCTTTTTGCTCGGCCTGGTCAGCGGGCCGCTCGCCCTGGTGATCCTGAAACTTGATCTGGGCAATGTCGCGGCAGAGCCCGACGCGATCATTGGTGCGCCTGCGGGTGATGTAGGGTTGATGCTCCTGGCGGGGCTACTGGTCGGAATTGGCACAGGAATCGGTGGTGGCTGCACCAGTGGCCACGGTGTCTGCGGCTTGGCGCGCTTGTCCCACCGGTCACTGATCGCAACCCTGACCTTTCTTCTGGTCGCCATGGCCACGGTTTACTTGGTTCGTCACCAGATAGGAGGTGGTGTATGAAAGTACTCATAGGCTACCTTGCCGGACTATTGTTCGGTCTTGGTTTGGCGATTGGAGGCATGACCGACCCCGCTCGGGTACTGAATTTTCTCGATGTTTCCGGCGCCTGGGATCCAACCTTACTATTCGTCCTGGGCGGTGCGGTGGTTACCACCTTTATTGGTTATCAGCTGGCTTTTAAACGATCGAATCCGTTGTTCACGGAGAAATTTCAATTGCCCACACGCCGTGATCTGGACGGGCGACTGATGGGCGGTGCAGCGCTGTTCGGTATCGGCTGGGGATTATCAGGATATTGTCCGGGGCCAGCCTTCGCCTCCATGGCGGGTTTAACCACTCCCCTGGCTGCCATGCTGGTGGCGATGGTGGCCGGCTGGTGGCTCGCAAGGCGCTTTTCCACCCAATAAACAGATCGGCGTAAAGCCAATTCGGCTTCTTGCTTTTGAATTGGTGCCCGGAGCCGGAATCGAACCGGCACGACCGTGAGGTCGAGAGATTTTAAGTTATTAGAGCCCTTCTTTTAAGAAATTGGATTAAGTTTTAATAAACCTGATAAAACAATGAATTATAGGTTCTTTCTAGAAATCACTGTTTGCGGTTGTTTGAAGAAATCCGCTAGAATTTGACCGATTTTGTCTACATAGTGTCTACATGAGGACACAAGAGACTGTCGACGATGACTAGTGGAGGCGCATCAGTGAGGATCACAAAAGGTTTCGTAGATAAGGTTCCCCTGCCCGACGTTGGCAAAGATGGCAAAGGCACACAGGCCTTTTATCGGGACTCCGCCATCGCGGGGTTTGGTCTACGGGTGACGAGTGCCGGGGCCAAATCCTTCATTGTCGAAAAACGGATTGATGGCCGTGTCAAACGGAAGACCCTCGGCCGTTATGGCAACCTGACCGTCGAACAGGCGCGCAAGGAAGCGATGAAGTTTCTGGGCAAGGTCGCCAGCGGCGGTGATCCGATCCGGGAAGTCAGCGAGAAACGGGCCCAACGCATTACCCTCAAAGACGCCTTTGACGACTACCTGACCACCCGAAAAAGCCTCAAACCGAACACCCTGAACGACTACCAGCGCTCCATTCGTGAGATGTTCAAGGACTGGCAGAGCAGAGCCCTCAAGGACATCAGCCGGGATATGGTGCTCAGTCGCCATGCGGAATACGGTCAACGCAGTCCCGCTCGGGCCGATAACGGGATGCGGATTCTGAGGGCGGTGTTCAACCACGCCCTGCAACGGTACCAGGACGCCTCCGGAAAGCCCTTTCTGGTGGCGAATCCTGTAAATGTCCTGAGTCACCAGCGCGCCTGGTACAAGGTCGAGCGCCGGCAAAGCCTCATCAAAGATCACCAGCTCAAGGCCTGGTACGATGCGACCATGCAACTGAACAGGCAAACCACGCGGGATTACTTGCACCTCGTTTTGCTGACCGGCCTTCGACGCACGGAGGCCGCCACCCTTACCTGGGATCAGGTGGACTTCAAAGACAAGACGTTAACCATCCCGGACACCAAGAACGGGCGGGTTCATCGCCTGCCCTTCAGTGATGCCATCGAAGCTCTGTTGGATCGCCGTCATAAAGCTCAGGAAAGCCCCTATGTTTTCCCAAGCGACGCCGAACGTGGCCACCTGTCCGAGCCGCGTACTGCGATCAAGCGGGTGTGCGCCTTGTCCGGTGTGACCTTCACCCTGCACGATCTGAGACGCACCTTCATTACGGCCGCAGAACGTCTCGACATTCCGGCCTATGCGCTCAAGCGCCTGATGAACCACAAAGACCCGAACGACGTGACAGACGGTTACATCATCTTTGATGTAGAACGTTTACGCTTGCCTATGCAAAAAATCACGGACTTTTTTGAAGCTCAGTTCAAATTGGACGATCATGCTCAAGCCCAACATTCGTCGTCGCAGCTCCCTGATGAACTCAGACCAAACGGATAGAGATACAACTAACGGAAGGCGAGAAAACATCATGTCTGATGAGTGCGACAAAACAACTGAAGAACTCAGAACGCAAGTCTTCGAGCTTTTAGGCCGGTGTGTGCTGAACCTTCAAAAATACGAACTTGGAATGAAAGGTTTTCTTTCAGTATTGGAGATGGAAGGTACCCCTGAGACCTGGCAAACAAATCTCCATAAGCGACAGTCCCATTACAGCAGTAAGACCCTTGGTCAGTTGATAGGTGACTTTACCGGTAGTCATATATCGTCCGAGAGTGGCAATGAGTCGGAGTCGGAAATAGACGATTCGCTACTTCCGACGGATGCAGTTCATTTTAAGACAAAATTTAGCATTGTCGCAGGCGGAGACGACTATCAGACATTACTAGATGATTTGACCTACCTGGTCGAAACGAGAAATGAGCTTGTGCATCATTTCCTTCAGCGCTTTCCTTTGGACGATCAAGATTCCTGTCTGCAGGCTATCGACCACCTTGAAACCGTACGAATAATGCTCAAGTCCCATATGGAACGGCTCCAAAGTTGGGACCAAGCAAGGCTAGGAGGTATGTCCGCACTGAAGGATTTCCTCCACTCGCCGCAGTTCACCGCATGGATCAAGTTTGGCTTTATCCCCGGAGAAGATATTGACTGGCCCAGCGCCAGTGTCGTCGAGGAATTGAAGCGCGCAGAATCCAGGCTTAGTAAAAACGGGTGGACTGACCTGACGCTCGCCATTGAAGCTATTAAGAATCGGAACCCTGACCTTACTCCCGAAGCGCACGGGTGCGTCAGTTGGCCAAACCTGCTCCATACCTCGAGGCTCTTTGATATTCGCCGGGAGCGGGGTCAAGGAGCGACATCCATTACGTATTTCAGAAGCCGGTAACCGCATCCTTCAACTGCAGCTTGGACCTAGTCAAGTTGCTCACATCTTCGAACTCTAAGGACAATTCGATGCTGCATCCCGACATTGACCACCTGAGCGTCTGGGAAGTCGCCCATCGGTGGCACGATCAGGACCCGAATAATTCAGATCCGAGCGCTCTACCCCTGCCTGTTCAGGACATGCTCCGGACGATTACACGAATGCAATACCGGCACGAGATTCAGGTTTGCAATGAGAACGGGATCGTCTTGAAGGATGAAAGAACCCTCGTCGATTTCGAGCACTACGTTGATTTCGAGTCATCCATCACTGAAGAAACAACTCACGAAGAGATCAATGAGAATACTGGAGAACCCATGACCGTCAATGTATCGACGACTTATGAGGATCCAGAAAACCCGTTGACCGACGATGAGCGCTGGGAACGGTATCAGGAATTCTCGGAGAGATGGTTAAGGCGACATGAAACCGCTACTAAGAATTTCCCAAGCTGTTTTAACAACCGCATCTTTGAGCGCGAAATACTCGATCGGGTCCATATCGACAAGAACAGTGTTTGCGAGCTGTGCGAGATTCTCAAGCTACCACTTCCCTCCTTCTGGTTTACTGAGGTTGAGCGTCAGGAGCATCAGAACAAACTGGCTGACGAAACCAGTGACGATGAAAAGGATGAATTGCCGGGCCGGGTCAAACAAGACCAGATCGACAAATTTTGGTCCAAGCTCGCCGACAAGCAAAAGCATCGGGTTTTATGCCGGGAAATCGCCCAAGAACTTTGGAAAGAGTCTCCGGATCTCAGTATTGCCGAAATATGCAAGCACGACGCAATCCGACGTTTTGGCGGTGGGCGTTATTACACCAAACCAGACACCTTGCGGGATTGGGTTAAGGATCTGGACCCCAGGCCAGAGGCGAGCAAGAAAGGTGGCAGGCCCCGATCAACCTAAAACTACCCGTCTAGAATCAGAAACTCCCCGTCTGAGCCAGGCGGGAATATTTACCCTCCCCGGTTAACGTCAAAGTGTCTCCCACAGCAACCAGTTCTGTTGGAGACACGCAATGTCCAAAGCACTTCTTACCACCACAGAGGCCGCCGAATTTCTCGGCGTCAGCAAGGCATTCCTTGAACGCGACCGCTGGGCCGGAGCACGCGTTCAGTTCATCAAGATTGGAAGTCGGGCCGTTCGTTATCGACTGTCCGACCTTGAGGAATACATTGAGCAGCAAATACGACACTCCACTTCGGAGGTCGCCTGATGGTTACCCGGACCGTTACCTTAACGGTCAGGGTATCCGTTAACGAACCACCTGGCAGACCCGCCAACCCAATTCCCGTTAACGGCTTTGAACCGTCCCTGTGCCCGTTAACGGATACGCCTCGGCCTTATAGGTTCAGGTTCGTTTCGTTAACAGGTACAACCCGAGTCCCGGACACCCTATTAGGTTCACCGTACCTGCCGCACCCCCTGCTAAATAAGGGGTACGAACCTATAAGGTACAGGTACGAGGGCCCCGCCTCTTCTCCCTGCCATCTAACCAATAGAATCGACCGACTGCAGACAGTCACCGGGAAGCACTCATGACTGCAACGCTTCCGGTCGGACCGTTTAATTGGTTAAAAAACGAGGGCCGCCCTTTCACCCTGGGCGACATTCGGTCCCGAAAGATGTTGCGGACCGTCGAGAACAAGCATCCTCACCTCAAGCAAAGAATCTTCAACCGATATCTTCGCATCGCCGACAGCGCCACCTACCATCAGGCGGACATTTGGCTTGAGGGTCTATTGGACCGATTACATCTGCATGATGACCTGGGCGGCTTAAAAGCCGATTCCCCTTTTGAGCTGTTCCGGTCATTTTCGGAAAAAATATCTCAACGGCTGGAGCGAGACTTTACCGGTCACGCCGTAGCGGTTAACGGAAAAGAAGCTCTCAACCTGTTGATCCGGGAAACAGAAAGGGCCGGGATGGAATTTCCTGTTGATCCCGCAGAGCTCACCAACAAAGAGAAGGTCATTCCAGGAGTCGCTCGTGTTTTTGACCCCGTCTGGTGGCGCCGAAAACTCAGAAAAAAGGCCTATCTGAACTCCGAAAGCGTTTATCGGGAGCTGGGATTGGTTTCCGATGCCTCGAATATTTACATCAGCGAATACAATTTCCGCCGTTACCTCACAGCTCAAGCGAGCAATGAGGAACTTTTGACGCTACTTACGGCTGAAAACCAGTTTGGTTATTCCGCGACCCTCGCCACCTTGAAAGAAAAGTCCGTCAGCAATCCAAGAAACCGCCGCAACGAGACGATGATGAGAATCGGTGGACTGGAAGATTACTCGAATGAACATGGACATGTTGGCGTGTTCTATACCCTCACCTGTCCGTCCAAATATCACGCAACTCACCGGAACGGACAGGCTAACGCTAAATTCAAAGGTGCTTCCCCGCTCGACGCGCAGAAATACTTGAATCGCGTATGGGCTCGTGTGCGCGCTGCTCTTAAACGGGAAGGCATTGAATGGTATGGCATTCGGTGTCAACGCCGGTTTAAAAGTGACCCACTTATTGGCAATATCGCCGGTTGAAAACTGACCCACCCTTGGCGTTTAAGTGTTGGTTAATAGATCCTGGCTGCTGGCTGAGATCGGTGCGATACCCGCCATTTTCTTGT